>NZ_CBRA020000216.1:0-14458 GCF_000469945.2 Paenibacillus sp. P22
GGCGAGCAGCGGACCGTTGAGCGCGGCAAGCCGGGGGCGGAGCTATTGCCGTACGGTACATGAGCCGCCACCGGCAGCACGGCGTAGAGCGCCTCGTTCCAAGGAGGCTAACGCCATGAAAACCATCACGATCAAGACCGAATACATCGCTCTCGGCCAATTCCTCAAACTGGCCGACTGCATCGATTCCGGAGGACAGGCCAAGTTCTTCCGACCATCTCCGAGGAATGGCGGCATTGCCGCCCGCATCAGCCGGGCAAGCAGCTTGGTGTCCGCATCGTCCATGGCACCGAAGAGACCCCTTATGCCGAGTTCCTCACGGGGGACATCCGGCTCGCGCTGGAACCGGCCGCTCACCGGCGAAGGGCTGGCGGCGATGGACCGCAGACATGAATTTTGCGCGAGCGACCGGATGGCCGTCACCATCAAGGTGGACGATGTGGACGCGGCATACAAAGAGCTGCGGGAGAAGAAGATCCCGTTTGTCAAAGAGCCGCATGACACCCCCGAATGGGGACATCGGGTCGCTTACCTCCGCGATCCGGCCGGCAATTTGATCGAGCTGAACGCAGGGCTCTGAGCAATTTGAGCAGGGCTCTGGGCAGGGCTCTGGGCTGGGCTTTGAGCAGGACCCTGAGCAGAGCCTTGAACAGGCATCGAGCTGGAAGGCTTGCCGGCCAGCTCTCCATTCCCGGCCTCTGGCGATGAGACCGGCTTCGGATGGCCCGCTTCAGATCGGCATGAAGCCAAAAAAGCTGTTCCTCGGCCGGACTTCGGCTTTCGGAACAGCTTTTTCGTCCTGCATGCACTGCCATGCACTTGATTGCACTTCATGCGCTGTCAAATGCACTTGCCCTTTCTTGCACGTCATCCACTGCCATGCATTTTCTTGCACTTCAGGCCCTTTCTCGGCAATGTCATGCACTTTTTCAAGCTTTGTTTCGCCAGCTTGCTCCATCCACAGCCTTGGATGGGTTCAACCCTCGTAATGACTGTCACGGCCTTGCTGCAGCCAGCTGTCAGCCGATGATCCCCGCCACCCGTGTCAGAATCTCCTTCGTGGAAGCCTCGTCGTTCACGTCGTATTCGTCGATGTTCAGCCGAAGCACGGGACAGGCGGTGAATTCGCCGATCCACTTGGCGTAGCGGGCATGCATATGCTCCCAGTACGAGACGTCGGTCTGGATCTCCATTTCCCGGCCCCTCTCCGCAATCCGCGCCAGAATGGACGGAAGGCTGCCTTCGATATAGATCAGCACATCCGGATGAGGGAAGTACGGCGTCATCACCATCGCCTCGTAAAGGCTCGTATAAGTCTGATAATCGATCGGGGACATCGTGCCTTGATCGGCGTGCATCTTGGCGAAAATGCCGGTGTCCTCGTAGATGGAGCGGTCCTGCACGAAGCCGCCGCCCATCTCGAACATCTTCTTCTGCTCCTTGAAGCGCTCGGCCAGGAAGTAGATCTGCAGATGGAAGCTCCATCTCTCGAAGTCATGGTAGAACTTGTCCAGATAAGGGTTGAAATCGACCTGCTCCAGCGAGGTGCGGAAGCCGAGGCTTCTCGCCAGGGCGGAGGTCAGCGTCGATTTGCCGACCCCCACGGTGCCGGCAACAGTAATAACAGCGTTCTCGGGAATGCCGAATGGATTCATTTTATAAGTGCTCCTTTAAACGGGCGACGATCTCGTCGAATTGCCCGCGGTCGGCGACAAAGTCGACCGTATTGCCGTCGATCGGGATGATGGCTGTATCCGGCTCGCGCTCGGCCAGGGAAGCCATGGCCGTATCGTAATCCAGGATCAGCTGCTGCAGATAATCGGAGGACATCTCCTCCTCGAACGAACGGCCCCGCTTGGCGATTCTCGCCAGCAGCACGTCCAGGTCGGCCCGGATGTACAGAATGACGTCCGGCTTGGGCAGATCGTCCGTCAGCACATGGTAGATGTGGCGGTACTTGTCCCTTTTGACTCCTTTCAACGTGCGCTCGCTGAAGATCAGGTTCTTGTAGATATGGTAATCCGCGATGACCGGCAGCCCTTCGTTCAGGCGGGGAATGACGGCATCCTCCAGCTGCTTGTAGCGGTTGCAGAGGAAGAACATCTCGAGCTGGAAGCTCCAATCGTCCATATCCTGATAGAACTTGTCCAGGAACGGATTCTCCTCCACGATTTCCTTGACCAGCGGAAGCTGCCATTCCTCGGCCAGCATCGTGGCGAGTGTCGTCTTGCCGGCTCCGATCGGGCCTTCGACGGCTATATACGGTGCGCGTTTCATCGTTGCTTATATCCCCCTTGATTACAGTCGATGCATGAGCCCAACAGCTGCCCATACGAAATGGATGTCCTGCATATATGCACGGAATCATCGCTGGCGCGTCATGTTCCGACAAAAACAGACTTCCTCATTATATCTGCTGCGAAGGCGGAGGAGAACCCGTCCGGGCTTAAAATTATTGCCGCTTCGGCTGGCTTGAGACGGAGGATCCGACGATCTTCTGATAGCTCGCGATATCGAGCCAGCGGCCGAACTTGCGGCCTACCTGCCTGAAATGCGCGCATTTCTCGTACCCGAGCCGCTCGAACAGGGCGATGCTGCGCTCGTTCTCCGTGCAGACGGTCGCGACCAGCATATGGAAGCCAAGCCCGGCCGCCTTCTCCTCCAGAGCAGCTACGGCCCGGCTGCCCGTTCCTTTGCCCCGGTGATCCGGGTCCAAATAGATCGTGATTTCGGCCGTCGTATCGTAGGCCTGCTTGTTTTTGTGCCGAGTCAGCAGGGCGTAGCCGACATAGGCCCCTTCTTCTTCGATTATATAGGTCCGGTAGCGTGGATCTCCTCCCATGACGTTGGCGCGCATTTCTTCCAGGCTCAGCGCCTCGGTATGGAACGAGATCGTCGTATTCAAGACATAATGATTGTAAGTGTGAAGCGCCTGCGGCAAATGCCGCTCTTCAATCGGCTTCATGATCATGAGCCGCTCTCCCCCTTCCACCGGAACGTCTCCGATCGGTACTCGATGCCCATCGCCTGGAACCATTCGTTCAAGCCGGTCCATAACCGCTCGCAGCGGGCATGGACCTCCTGGACATCCCGCAGGTCTCCGTCCATGACCATAGCCGCCAGCTCCAGGAAGCCGTCCGGGCGCGAAGGCATCGCCGAAGCTTCCTCGAAGCTGCTGGCCCTCGTCGTGAAGTAGCGGCGGTTGGCCAGCCCGATCAGCTTGGCCGCCTGCCAGGAGAGATCGTATGCCGCGCGGCGCGCGTATGCTCCGTCCCCGGCGTAGGCGGCGTTGCGGATTTTCCCCATCGTCTCATAGGGCTCCCAGACCATGAACTCTCTCATGACCTCGCGGAAGGCGGATTCGGGAGCGCTCGTCACGATGCGCCTGGCTTCCTCAAAGAGACGGCCCGGATCGTGAAGGGCGACCACATCGGCGTAAGAGCCCGCCTTGACGGCCCAGCTGTCGTCGACGGATGAAGCTCTCTTCAGCCAAACCGACCTCTGCACCGCTCCGATCTCCAGCTTGAAGGGAGGGATGATCTCCTCCTGCCCGGGAAGATCGATGCCGTCCGGCGTCAAGATCCGAATCTCCATATCCGAGTAGGGTCCGTCCGTCTCCCGGCCCAGCGAGCCATACACGCCGATGGCCAGAATGCTCCCGCCGTCCCGCTCCAGGACTTCTTCTTTCACCTGATGGATAAAGTTCCATTTGTCTTCTCTTGAAGTCGCAGCCGGATAAGGCAGCATCGCTTCAACCTCCTTGAACGGACAGCTCCGGTATCGTCTTCTTGCGTCACCTAATTCGACAAAAGTTTCGCTCCCCCCTTCTCCCTTGGCCGTTGCGCAGGACCGGATCCTCCTTACCCCCTATAGTTATTGCAGTACATTCTATAGTTTGATGGGTGCCGCCCGGAGGCTGGCCTCGGTATCCTAAAGTTGGTAAGCGTTTTCATTTATTTTAAAGGAGGATTCCAGTGAGAAAATCTCTGTCAGCCATCTTGTCCATGCTGCTCGCCTTCGGCGCCCTGACATCGACAGGCGCTGCGGGCAGCCGCGCGTACGCCAATGCGTCGACCGGCTTGTTCCAGGATTTCGAGCAAGGAACCGCAGGAGGGTGGACGACGTTCAACTGCGGCGCTGCCGCCCAGGTTTCACTCAGCGATGCCGAATACAGCTCCGGCACCCACTCCCTGCGCCTGACCGGGCGGGATACGGCAGGCTGCAGCCCCGCCATCGGTGCCGCCAGCCTGATGGAGGCGGGACAGACGTATACGATCTCGGCCAAGGTCAAGCTCGGCAGCGGCGCGGGAAGCATGAAATTCACCATGAAGGAAAGCGGCAGCACGGACAGCTATACGCAGGTGCTGGAGCCGGTGCCGGCATCGGATGCCGGCTGGACCACGCTGCAGGGCGACTATTCGCCGCCGGCCGGAGCATCCGGGCTTACGCTGTACGTAGAGGGAGCCCCTGCCGGCAGCGACGTCTACCTGGACGACTTCACGGTGTTCAAGCACACGACTCTGCAGACGTACGATTTCGAGAACGGATCCGCGCAGGGATGGACGCCTAGCGGCAGCGGAACGGCCTCGAGCGTCGCCGAAGCCGCCCATGGAGGCTCCTACTCCCTCCTGTCGGACGGCCGGACAGCGGCATGGAACGGTCCGAGCGCCGACATGTCCTACCTGGAGGCCGGGGCGACCTACCGCATCAGCGCCTGGGTCAAGCAGAAGTCAGGAAGCTCCAGCCTGAAGATGTCCATGAAGCATACCCCTGCCGGCGGCAGCGCCGGGTATGAAGGAATCGGGTCCGCTGCGATCGTCGGCGATACGGACTGGGTCCTGCTGTCCGGCGTCTACAAGCCGGTCGATCCCGCCCTGATGTTCTATATCGAGAGCGATTCGGCGAACGCCTCCTATTATGTGGACGACGTCTCCGTCGACATGCTGCTGCCCGCTCCTTCCGCAGGCGGCGGCAATCCTCCAGCCGGCGAGCTTCCGGCGCTGTCTGCGGGCTTCGAAGACGGTACGGCCCAAGGCTGGCAAGGACGGATGGGCACCGAGACGCTGACGGTCGTATCCACGGAGAAGCATGGCGGAAGCTCCAGCCTGCTGACGGCCGGACGAACGGCGACCTACAGCGGTCCCGCCATCGACGTGACGGGCCATATGAAGACCGGATCCAAGTACAACGTCTCGGTATGGATGAAGCTGGCATCCGGCGAGCCTGCCGCCCAGGCCAGAGTCAGTCTGGCAGTGAAGTCCGGAAGCGCGACGAACTACCGTACTCTCGTCGGCAATACGGATGTGACGGACGGCACGTGGGTTCGGCTCGCGGGCGAATATACGCTCAGCGAACCGTTCGATTCCCTCGTTCTGTATGTGGAGACCAATGCGGGCACGTCCTCCTTCTATATCGACGATTTCTCGCTGGCATCGACGACCGCCCCGCCGCAGCTGCCGATCCAGACGGATATCCCGTCGCTGCATGAGGTTCTGGCCGATTACTTCCCGGTCGGCGCCGCCATCGAGCCTTCGCAGACGGCCGGGCTGCACGCGGACTTGCTGAAAAAGCATTTCAACAGCATCGTCGCGGAAAACGCGATGAAATGGGACGCAGTCGAGCCGACGGAGGGCAGCTTCACGTTCGAGCAGGCGGACAAAATCGTGGACTTTGCGCAGGCGAACGGCATGCGGGTCCGCGGCCATACGCTGCTCTGGCACCAGCAGGTTCCGGACTGGGTGTTCAAGGACGCCGACGGGGCCGACATGACGCCGACTCCGGCGAACAAGGCTCTTCTGCTGCAAAGGCTGGAAAACCACATCAAAAACGTCGTGGAGCATTTCGGCGACAAGATCTACGTCTACGATGTCGTCAACGAAGTCATCGACGAGTCGCAGCCGGATGGCTTCCGCCGCAGCAAGTGGTTCCAGATTCTTGGCCGGGAATACATCGACAAGGCGTTCGAGTACGCCCGCAAGTACGCTCCGGCCGGAACCAAGCTGTACATCAACGACTACAGCACGACCGAAGCGACCAAGCGCAAGCACCTGTACAATCTGGTCGCCGATCTGAAGCAGCGCGGCATTCCGGTCGACGGCGTCGGCCATCAGATGCACATCAACGTCACCGGCCCGTCCGGCGCAATCATCGAGCAGACGATGAAAATGTTCGCCGATCTCGGCGTGGACAACCAGGTGACGGAGCTCGACATGAGCATCTACGCGAACAGCTCCGACAAGTACACGACTCCGCCGCAAAGCGCTCTCGACAAGCAAGGGCATCAGTTCAAGGAGATTTTCGATGCCTTCAGGAAGGAAAAGACGGAGGGACGCCTGACCAACGTCACGCTCTGGGGCATCGGCGACGACCATACGTGGCTGAGCAAGCCCGAGCGCGCCGACTTCCCGCTGCTGTTCGATGCGCAGCTGCAGGCGAAGCCCGCCTACTGGGGCATCGTGGATCCTTCCAGGCTCCCGGCTCTGATTCAGACCAAGGATGTGTCCAAAGGCACTCCGGTCATAGACGGCAGCGCCGAAACGCTGTGGCGCGCGGTCGGTCCGACTCCGGTCGAAGCCGGGGATGCTTCGTGGGGAGCCTCCTTCCGCACCCTCTGGGATGACAGCCATCTGTATCTGTATGGAGAAGTCCGGGATGCATCGGTGAATCCGGTGGATAAGCTCGAGCTGTACATCGACGGCAACAATGGCAAGACGCCGGCTTATCAGCCGGACGACAAGCACTACACGCTGACCCGCGGCCAGTCTGCGGCGGCAGGCGTCGACTACCGGGTCGTGGAGAAGAAGGACGGCAGCGGGTATGCCGTCGAAGCGGCCGTGCCTCTGGATGCCGCGGCTGCGGGGAGAAGGCTCGGCTTCGATATCCGGTTCACGGATGCCGATTCCGGCCAGGCTCTGTCCTGGAACGACGCCTCGCACAGCCAGGATTCCGATACGTCCAAATTCGGCATCCTTACGCTGGCTGGGGAACTCAAGGTAGCAGGATCCCTCCGCGGCACGCCTGTCGTCGACGGAGACGAGGATGCCGCCTGGGCCGATGCCGAGGAGCTGGAGACCGGCGTCTGGGTGCAAGGAACCTCCGGAGCGACGGCCCGCTTCCGCACGATGTGGGATGATGGCCACCTGTACGTCTATGCCCATGTGAAGGACCCGCTGCTGAGCAAGAAGAGCGCGGATGCGTACCAGCAGGATTCAGTCGAGATCTTCGTCGATCCGAACAACGGCAAGACGCCGATCTACGAAGCCGACGACGGCCAGTACAGGGTGAATTTCGACAACGAGCGCAGCTATAACGGCGCTGCTTCGCCGGACAACTTCAAAACGGCCACCCGCATCGTGGACGACGGCTACGTCGTGGAAGCGGCGATCTCCCTCGATTCGATCCAGGCGAAGGCCGGAGACCTCATCGGCTTCGATCTTCAGGTGAACGACGACCAGGCCGGTCTCGGCACCCGCGCAAGCGTCGTGAACTGGAGCGACCCGAGCGGCCTGTCCTACCAGAACACATCGAAGTATGGCGTGCTTGTGCTCGGCGCTTCGGATGAAGGCGGCGAACCAAGTCCTTCTCCGCAGCCGAGTCCGCCGACTTCGCCGGATCCTTCGGCGAGCCCGAGCGCTTCTCCGGAGCCGTCGGCGACTCCAGGCCCGTCTCCGTCGCCGGACAGGACACCTGATCCGGCATGGATTCCGACTGTCCTTCCTTCGCCGACTCCGTCTCCAGCCGTGAAGGGAAGCGTCATCACGCTCAAGGCGATACCGGATGCAAGCGGAACCGCCTTCCTGTCGGTATCGGCGGCCGATCTGGCCAAAGCCGCCGGCTCGGCTGAAGGCTCCGTCGTGACGGTCAAAGCCGAGTCCGGCTCCGGCCTCAAGAAAATCGTCATCCAGCTGCCTGTCGGACCGCTGCAGGATGCGGCAGGGCGCGTGCGCTCTCTCGTGCTGGATGCCGGCCTTGCTTCCGCAGCTCTGGATGCCTCGATGCTGGCATCCGCATCCGGCTCGCTGGAGCTTGCCGTCGCCTTGGCGGACTCCGGCTCGCTGACCGAAGGCGCCCGGATCCTCCTCGCCGGACAGCCGCTGGTCCGCATCGGCCTCAGCCTGAACGGCGCTGCCGTTACGGATACGAAGGGCCTTGCGGCCATCACCGTCCCGTTTGCGCTGAAGGCGGGAAGCAAGCCTTCCCAAGCCGTTGCTTTCCAGGCGATGGATAACGGCTCGCTGGCACCGGCAGCCAGCTCCAGGTATTCGGCTGCCGCAGAAGGGGTCGTCTTCAAGCCGCAGAGCTTCGGCACCTACGCGGCCGCTCTTTACGCCTCCCGCTTCGGCGATCTCGACCGCGTGCCGTGGGCTCAGGATGCCATCGGCGCTCTGGAAGCCAGGGGAATCGTAAGCGGCATGAAGCCGGAAACGTTCGCTCCCGGCGCCGGCGTAACGAGAGCGGAATTCATCCAGATGCTGATGAATGCGCTCAGCCTGAGCGGCCGCGCCGACGGATCCAGCAGCTTCGCCGACGCCGAGGCCGGCGCCTGGTACGCCGGAGCGCTCGCTTCGGCGCAGCAGCTCGGCATCGTCTCCGGAAGGCCGGACGGCACCTTCGGCGTGAACGAGCGGATCAGCCGCCAGGAAATGGCCGCGATGCTTTACCGTGCCGCCGGCAAGGCAGGCATCGAGCTGAAGGGCGCCGCCGGCACTGGAGCGTTCCTCGACAGCTCCTCGATCGCGGGTTATGCGGCCGAAGCGGTCGCCGCCCTCCGGCAAGCCGGCATCGTGCAAGGCATGCAGGACGGACGCTTCGCTCCGTCAAGCTCCGCCACTCGCGCCCAGGCGGCCGTCATGATCTACGGCTTGTATGGATTCATGAAGTGAAGGACTAACGTCCCGAACCATTCTGTTCGTTAAAGACCAAAAATCCCCCTCATGGCCGCGGCCGCGAGGGGGTTTCTTTTATCTGGATCAGGTCGCAGCAGCCATTTTCCGCCCAATGTCCCGGCATTGCTCCTTCTCCTCGTCCGAAGGATTGAACTCGACCTTGAGGCCGGGAGCTGCGATCTGCGCGCCCCGCTCCTTCAGCTTCTCCTCGATCAGGTCCACCGCTCCGCAATAGATCGGATAAGAGCTGTCCCCGGAGCCGAACACCGCCGCGAGCTTGCCCTGCAGCTTTACACCATCAAGCTCTTCATAGAAATCCAGGAATTCATCGGGCAGCTCGCCGTCTCCCCAAGTATACGCTCCGATCAGAATGACATCGTACTCCTCCAGCTCGGATGCCTTGGCGTCCATGATATCCCGGACGGCCGGCTCGACCCCCGCATGCCGGATGCCGGCGACGATCTCTTCCGCCATCTCCTCCGTATTGCCCGTCATGCTGCAGCAGATCACGATCACCTTGTTCATGCTTTCCCTCCCGGCAGCTCTTCTACTTGTTGGATGCCGTCATACAGCGTAGCCAGATAGATTATGCCGTCCCTGATGTCCACATCGGTGACCGGGACTCTGGAGCTGACCGCCATCATCGTGAGGCAGCCTCCAAGCCAGCTGATCCGATACAGTCCCCGATCGGTGCAAGCCAGCAGCCGCCCGCCCTTTACGACAACCGAAAAGAGGAACAAGCCTCCGTAGCGGTAACGGTCGAATCCGCCCTTGCGGTTGCCGACGACCAGCTCCCCATTCTCGCTGGCTCCCACAAGCTGTCCGTAGTAGACGGCCAGGCTGGTCACGCCGGTGCCGAGATCGAATTCCATCCATTCAGCGCTCATCCGGTCATACAGCGCGATTCCGCTCTCGCAGCCCAGAATGAGGTATTGCGGAACGTTGAGCAGATCGTAAACCTTGCGGTCGTTCTTGGCAGCCGCCCCCCAGGAAGCGCCGTGGGAGCACCACAAACCCTGGGAGGTGCAGGCATACAGGCAGCCTGCGGACGCCCGGAACTGGTAGCAGGGCAGCTCCAGCTCTTCCTGGTCCCACTCGGCTCCGTCATAGACCATCAGCCCGCGGCTTGTGCAGGCATACAGAGTCTCTCCTGCCATGACCATGCGGTTCACGACGGCATGCGGCTCATCCGGCGCGCTGATCCTCTCCCATTCCCCTTGCCCATGCTTTCCGTAGATGGCTCCGCCCATCGCCGCGGCGTACAGGCATCGGCTTCCTGCGAGCACCGATGAGCAGGACAGCGGCCCGCTCTGAGTTCCGGTTCGGTTTTCCATGTTTTCCTCCTTCAAGCCTCTTCTTCCCGCTTCATTTTGCGGCCGATCCAAGCAAGCCTCGCGCGGCTTGCCCTCCGTTAAGCGCGGAAGTATGGATCTGATCTGCGTCAGTCGAATGCAAAAGCATCTCATTGTTTGATAATGATTCTCAATATCACTATAAGTATGATAACCATTCTCAATTATGATGTCAATTTCAACTTGAATCCTCTCTCTTCGGCTCAAAAAAGCCATGCCGCCAGTAATGGCGGCATGGCTGCAAGAGAGCTGGACAAGTCCTTCCCGATGAACAGGGAGGAACTCTTTTACGAGCAAAAATCGAATCAGGCAACGGCTTAGAGCCGAAGCTTCAGCCCGACAGCGGCGCCATGATCCCGGAACGTTACGGAGCGAATGCCGACAAGAGGCGGCAGCTGGCTCCCTACCGGGATGACGATCTCATCCAGCATCGTCTCCGGCAGCTCCAGAGAGCGGATGGAAAGCGACTGAGGAGTGAGGATCAGATCGGGACTTCTCCATTCCAGCTTGTAGCCCGCTTTGGCGCCTACCGTCAGCAGGTTTTTGTACTTGGCGCTTATATCCGCAGCCATGCGTTCTCCGTCCAGTTGAATCCGCACGCCCTCGATTCTCAGCTCCGGCCTGACCTGCGGGTTTTCCGCGAGCTGGGCGCGGACCAGATTGGTGATATCCTCCTGGGAGAGAAACACCTCGGCTTTGCCGGATTGGATCATTTCGGCGGCTTTGCTTCTGAAATCCAGAGGAGTGTGGTCCAGCGTCAGCTTCTCCGCCGGCCTGACGTACCAGACCGCCGCTCCTCCCGCCAGCAGCGCCACGACCAGCAGCGAAACAATGAATCCCCCTATGATTTTGCGCATCTCAGACGCACCTCCATTCGGCCGTAACCGTTTTATCCTGCGCAGGCCTTCTGCGGCCTGTCCTGCCAGCTGTCTGGCTTCCATTGACAAAGGAACGTGCGGGGAGTATAACAAAACTACCTATCGGATGCCGCCAAGCCGCGCCGACGCTGCAAGCGGCGGCAGAGTCTCCGCTCCCGGCCGGCACTCTCTTGAAGGGCCGCGTCTCCAAGACGCGGCCCGGGATGGACAGGCAGCCGTACGAACGTGATCAGGACGCACGTCCCGCACCGGGACGTTTTTTCTTATTTTAGCCCTCCCCCATCATCTTGCCAAACGGAAAGGAAGAGAACGCGTATGAATTCCAGCACCCCCCCAGTCCCCCGGTCCGCTGCCCGAAGCGGGCAAAGCCAAGGAGGAAGCGGTACGCATCCCTCTCGAGGAGATCATGCATGCCCAGCTGACGCTGAATGAAGTCATTACCCGGACCCCGCTGCAGCCGAACCGCGTCCTCTCCAGCCGTTACAACTGCAACGTGCTGCTCAAGCGGGAGGATCTGCAGGTCGTGCGCTCGTTCAAAATCCGCGGGGCCTACTACCGCATCCGCACGCTGCCGCCGCAGGATCTGGAGAAGGGCGTCGTCTGCGCCAGCGCGGGCAATCACGCCCAAGGCGTCGCTTACTCCTGTCAGACGCTCGGCATCCGCGGAAAGATTTACATGCCCAGCACGACTCCCCGCCAGAAGGTGACGCAGGTCCAGTTTTTCGGCGGCGACCAGGTCGAGATCATGCTGACCGGTGACACCTACGACGACGCCTATGACGAAGCGATGAAGGAATGCGCCCGCACCGGAGCCGCCTTCATCCATCCGTTCGACGACCGGGCCATCATCGCGGGCAACGGCACGGTCGGCAAGGAAATCATGGATGCGGCCGAGGCGATGCCGGACTACATCTTCGTCACCGTCGGAGGCGGCGGGCTTGCGGCCGGAGTCGCCTCCTACATCAAGGCGGTCTCGCCGCGCACGCGCATCATCGGCGTCGAGCCCAAGGGCGCGCCTTCCCTTGATGCCTCGCTGCGCAGCGGGCAGGTCACGCCGCTCGACTCCATCGACAAGTTCGTCGACGGAGCCGCCGTCAAGCGGATCGGCGACCTCACCTTTGCGATCTGCCGCGACCTGCTCGACGATGTCGTGCTCGTGCCGGAAGGCAAGGCCTGCACGACTCTGCTGAGCCTGTACAACGAAAACGCCATCGTCGCCGAGCCGGCCGGCGCGCTGCCTGTCGCCGCGCTGGACATGTACCGGGACGAGCTCGAGGGCAAGACGGTCGTCTGCATCATCAGCGGCGGCAACAACGACGTCGACCGGATGCAGGAGATGAAGGAGCGCTCCCTTATGTACGAGGGGCTCAAGCATTACTTCACCGTCAACTTCCCGCAGCGTGCCGGCGCCCTGCGCGAATTCCTCGACGAGGTGCTCGGGCCGGACGACGACATCGTGAGATTCGAGTACACCAAGACGCATAACAAGGAGAACGGCCCCGCCCTCGTCGGCATCGAGCTGAAGAACCGCGAGGACTATGGCAGCCTGGTCAGCCGGATGAACGCCAGAGGCTACCAGTTCATGGAACTCAACAAGGATCCGGTGCTGTTCGATCTTCTGATCTGAGCTTTCTTGGGGTTAGACAAGCAAGGCCGCTGCGATTGCAGCGGCCTTTTCGGCTTTGATGTCTTTTTACGCCCAGGCTTGAGGAGGGGTTCTATAAAAGAAGGGCCTGACGCAGCGGCGACGGATGCGGCAAACTGGACTCATCCCATTCCTGAACGAGGAGATGATTCCATGAAAGACTTCCTGCCTCGCCTTGCTGCAGCCCCTCTGTCCGCGCTGGCATTCGGCATCCTTTTTGCTTGGTCCCTATATACGACGATCTTGGAAGCCAGAGAGCCGAACGTATATGACTTCGTCTTCCTCATTCTCGGAGCTGCCGCCGCCTGGATTTATCAGCATGTCCTGCTTATGCTGCGGCTGCCGGAATGGATGGAGAGAGCAAAGCGGGGAGCGGCGCGATGAGAGGTTTTCTCCTCCGCTTGGGCGCGGCATTTCTATCCGCTGCAGCGACGGGCATTGTCATGGCGAGCCTTTGGGCAGAAGAATCCCCTATCCAAGGAGCCTGGATGATGCGGCTTATTGGAGCTGTCCTGGTCTTCATCTATGCCCTGCCGTTCCATCTCTTCTACGGCATTCCCGCCTCCTGGGCCATCGGCAGCCTGAGCGCCGGAATTCTCCCCTCCTCCATACGGCTCATCTCGGAACTGCTCCTTCTGTATCCTGCGGCCGGGCTGCTTCCGGCCATCGCCGTCGGGGAGCGGGCATATGAAGTCTACTGGACCTTTGCCGCTTCGGCCCTGCTCTATCGCCTCATGCTTCTGCTGTTGGAAATGATTTGGAAACACCGAAGATGAATGGCGGCTCTCGCAGCTTTCTATTTCAAAATGGAGTGAAAATGATTCCATCAAGGAACGGTAGGAGAAGAAGTCTTCGAGTCCATGAAAAACGAGAAATTTATTGCGTTACTGCGGCGTTGATTGCTTTGAAATCGCGATGAACGGCGAACAGGTCCATTCCGAGCCGAGCTCGCACACTGCCATCCTCTTCCCAGTCGGCTGAGGCACGCACGACCCGCTTGGCATAGGAACACGTCGAGCTGAGCCTTGGCGGAGCCTATTTTACGGAGCCAGGACTCGCGTCAAGGCTTCTTGCCGACCGCGCCTCATGAAAGGGCTGTTTGCCCATTTCCAGGTCTACGCTTGAAGCGGAACCGCATGGCAGGAAGGCGGCGGCTTTTAGGAAAGGCCAGATTTGAACTCTATTGGACATACGTTCCGTTATCTGAGGGATTTGTCCCTATTTCCAGCTCTATCGGACATACGTTCCGCTATTCCAGATTTTTCATCTGTATATCAATTGAATTCATATAAATAACGGATCCTATGTCCGATACCCAGGCATAACCTAGATATTTATTAAAATAACGGATCTCATGTCCGATCAACTCGAGACTCTGACCCTGGCTCTGGTTCCTGTTCTTGTTCCTGCTCCTGCTCCTAAATAATAAAATCCCTATCGCAATCTCGCTCTGTTGTTGAGTCACATCTGCTAAAAGAGCTTATGCTTGCAGATTCCGCCGTCTCATTCAGCCAGAGTAAAAAAACCAAAAGCTCCCAAAATTACTGCGGAGGCTTTACTGCGATATAAGCAGAAATCTCAAACCCGTCTACAATCGAATCCGATCATCAGGCTTGTCGACATGACTTAAGGCTGGATCCGATGCTTGCGCGCATCGAGAATGATGCCGGCCGTCTCCTCGATGGCCCGGTCCGTCAC
>NZ_CBRA020000217.1:0-24729 GCF_000469945.2 Paenibacillus sp. P22
CTTTCGGCGAGCTGTTCGAGCGGCACCGGCACAAGGCGCGGGGGTTGGCGGAGCGGCTCACGGGTGACGCGCATATGGCCGATGATGTCGTGCAGGATGCGCTCATCCGCGCCTTCCTTCATCTTGGGACGCTTGCCGATACGAGCCGGCTGCTGCCGTGGTTTTACCGGATCGTCCGCAACCAGGCCAACATGAAGCTGCGCCGGGGAGGGCCGTATCGCAAGGAAAGGCCGTTCAACTCTCTTGCAGCTCCCGGCGGCAGGGACGCTGCTGCCGCTGACTGGGATGATCTCGACAGCATTCTGTCCCGCTTGGCCGGTCGGGCTAGCCAGGAAGCGGCTTCCAGCCAGGATCCGGCCGCGCTGCTGCTCCGCAAGGAAACATACGAAACGATCCATGCGCTGCTCCACTGCCTGAGCGGCAAGGAAAGAGGAATCTTCACCGCTTATTTTTTCCGGCAGCACCGTCCGGAAGAAATCGCCGGGATGTACGGGATGACGACCGGATCCATCTATACGTACATTCACCGTTCCAGGCAAAAGCTGCGCCAGGAGCATATCCGGGCTTCTCTCGGCCTGATGCCGGATGCGAAGAGAGGTGCTGGAATGGAGAACGGCAAGCTGCTTGAGCTTGCGGCAGGGGAAGGAGACCAGCCCAAGCTGTTCACGCTTGCAAGCAGTCTAGGGCGAATCCTCAGGACTAATGGAGAGCCGAGGAGCGGCGCGGAACTGATGGGAACTTCCGGGCTGGCTTTCCGCATGAGCATTTCGGAGAAGACGACATTCTCGGACGGGCTTTACATCTTCGATTGGCGGTCGTCGATACAAGAGCTGATGGCAGAATACGAGTACGAGACGGCATTTTGCTGCGGGCAGCTGGCCGATTCCCCGGTACCGCTGCTGGGGGCCGTGGAGAGCTTCCCGGTCGTCCTGCCGATCGAGGAGGCGGTTCTGCCGTTCATCCGCAGCCGAATCGACGCGGGATTGCCTGTGCTCTATTTCGACACGCTGGCTTCCCGGCCATTCATCCATGAATGGTCGGTCATCTACGGTTACGACGATAAGCGCCGAATCGTGCATGTGACCGACCCCGTACAGTCGACGGGAAAAATGCTTGCGTACGAAGATGTGGCTGACAACCCGATCCGGTTTCTGGCTGCTTTTTCACGGAAAGGAAACCGCAGCCCGGTCAGCAGGCCGGCGGCAGATAGCGAGGCGGAACGCCGGTTTGCGCATGCTGTCCGCTATGGGATTTCTTTTGCCAACGAAGGATCGCGCTATCGTCCTCGAACGTCGTATTTGAGCTATGCAACGGGGCTGGCCGCCTACGATGCCTGGATCCGCCATCTGGCCGATCCCGACACGGCGCCGAACCGGTACGGCATGGGCCAGCTTGCAGCGGCCTATGCCGAGGCGAAGCGGTATGCGGGGGAGTACTTGCGAGCGGCTCCTCTGCGCGGGGAGGCCATGAGGATGGCCCTGCTGGCATCGGAGGCTTATGAGCAGACGGCGTTGGCGCTGGAAGAACTGAGCCTCCAGGTTCCTTTCGTCAAAACGGCGGAAGTGATGCCGCCCGGCTTGCGGGAGGGCTGCATCTCCCTGTTGAGGAAAGCGAAGCGGTTCGAAAGCGCCGCCGTGGGCTATATGGAACAAGCATGGAAGCGACGGATCGAGGAGAGGGATGGAGAAGATGAGGAAGCTTAGATTCATGACCGAATTTACGAATTTGAAGCGGCTTGCGGCAGCCAAGGAATCGTTCGAACAGCTTTATCCGGAGGTTGAGGTCGTCATCGAGCAGTCGGCCGATCATTTCGAGTCGCTCCGCGCTTACCGGTCGGACGAAGCGCCCGACATCATCGAATCGGGAGGCTGGGCGCTGTTCAACCGCGAGGGGATGTTCGTCGACTTGAATCCATATATCGAGCAGTCGGGGATGGAGGCGGATCTTTATTCGGGGCCGCTGGCGATTGCCCGTCATAACGGCACGCTGCCCGGACTTCCCGTCGACATGAGCGTTCCGCTGCTCGTGTTCAACAAGGAGATGTTCGACAAGGCGGGCCTGCCTTACCCGGAGGATGACTGGACCTGGGAACAATTCGTTGAAGCGGCCAAAAAGCTGACGATCCGAGGCGATGACGGTGTGGCGGTCCAGTTCGGCTTCGGCATCGGCGTGGACATCGAATGGTATGAGCCGTTTGTTTTCCGAAATGGCGGAACATATTTGTCTCCGGATGGCCGGACAGCACGCGGGTATGTGGACAGCCCCGCAACCATCGGGGCCATGCAAAATATAATCGACGCCTACCGGGTGCATGGCATTATCCGCAAGCCGAAGGAGCCATCCGCTGCCGGGCAGCTTCATGAAGGCTTTGCCATGATTTTCGGCTTCATGTGGTTTGCCGGGGATCTGATCCACCACGGCATCGACGATCGATTCGGGGTGGCAAGGCTGCCGCGATTGGCGGAAGGAAGAAACGGCAATATGATCTATATGGGCGGAGCCGGCATAACGGGCAAATCCCAGCATCCTGGCTTGGCATGGGATTTCCTCCGGCATTATCTCGTCGACAGCCATTCGTGGCCGCTGCCGATTTCCCGAAGCCAGGCGGAAGAGAGAGGCTTGCACGAGCACAGAATCTGGTCCCGCTATCTGGAGGAGCTTCAGCATGCGCAGCCGAGCGGCTTTTATTTGAATGAAAAGTGGAACTCTTCCCGTCAGCTGATCAACGAGGACATGGAGTCAATGATTGTCGACGGAGCGGATGTAGCGAAGACGCTGCGTTCATGGACCCGGTTTGCCTGAGGCGCACATGGAAGGGAAGAACATGCGGGAGGCTGCTCGAATGGAGAGATGGAGGCAAGCCGTTCGGAACAATGCGGTCTGGTGCGGAATCGTATGCGATGCCCACGGCATCGAGCATGGCTGCACAGGGGATGTGTGGCTGACAAGTACTCCAGCACCGGCTTTTTACCCGGACATGATAACGTTGGCCAGCCATATAGACCCTTCGGCAGCACAACTGCATGCCGAAGACCGGAAAAGAACTTTCATCAAGGACAGCTTCGCTTCTCTTGACCTTTTTTCTTGCGGGTATGAAATCCTGTTTGACGCAAGCTGGATCTTTCATCCGGCGGCTTCGAAGTCTGCACCGATTGCCGCCGGCTGGCGGGTAGTGTCCTCTGCTGCGGATTTTGAGCTCTGGGTCGAGGCGGCAGGCTTAGCATCGGTGCTTCATCCAGAAGCGATGGAGCGTCAGGAAGTGAAGCTGTTCATGCATGATGAAGATGGGACAAGCGCTGGGTTCATTGCAACATGCGCAGCAGATGTGGTGGGAATATCCAATGTGTGGGAGACAGGGCGTTCCGCATGGCCGGACTTTGCGCCAATCGTTTCCCGAGCTTATCCTGGCGTCGACCTGGTCGGATATGAACGAGACGGCAATTTGAGAGCCGCTCGGCAATCCGGTTGGCAGGAGCTTGGCCCTCTGCGAGTGTGGAAGCGTAAAACCTGAATGGAACGGCTTGAATCCGCGGACAGGAATGGAGCAGCGCCGCGGCTTCAAGCAAGAGGAAAAAACGGGTTGACAGGACAAAGAAAGAATCGTTATATTTTTGTTGACGGAATGAGTCAATCAACTATAAAGTTCCCCATTTTCAAACCGGGATGGGCAAGCAAAGCGCTCCTATTTTTTTGAATTAAAATTGACTGAATTAATCAATCAAAACCAAGGAGTGGAGAAAATGAAGGAAGTGAGCTTGCCCGGGGAATCGGAAGATCGGCTGACGGAATCGAATGTCAAAGCCGGTTCAAGAGCGATAGTCATCGGAGGAAGCATGGCCGGCTTGCTGGCGGCGAAGGTGCTTTCCGGCCATTACGGGGAAATCATCGTCATTGAGCGGGATGAGCTCCAGGACCGCCCGGCGAATCGGCCCGGAGTGCCTCAGGATCATCATCCGCATCGGCTGCAGCATCTCGGCAAAGGCGTTTTGGAAACTCTATTTCCCGGCTGGAGGGAGGATCTGCTTGCCCAAGGAGCCTATGAACGCGAAGGGAAAGAGATGCATCTGATCTCCCCGCTTGCGTCGCTGCAGTTTCCATACGAGAAGGATGAAGGCTGTTCCCGTCCTCTGCTGGAATGGGTCATCCGGCGCAGAGTGGCGGCCGAGCCGCGAATTCAGGTGCTTCAAGGCCATGAAGCGGTTTCCCTGCTGACACGGAAGAAGGGGAATAAGCTTGCGGTTACGGGAGCCAAGGTAAAGGAAAAGCGGTGCAGCGACAGCCGGGACCTCGAAGCGGCTCTCGTTGTCGATGCCTCCGGACGTTATTCACGTCTGCCTGCATGGCTGGAAGAGCTCGGCTGCGGAAAACCGGATACGGAAATCCTGCACACGCGGCTTGCCTACAGCACCAGGTACTACCGCATCCCGGAGTCTTTGAAAGACCGCTACAGCACCGTTCTTATCGAAGGCGATCCGTCGCTTGCCGAAGGCTCGGGCGTCTTCAGCCCGATCGAGGGCGGCTTGGCGGAGACGACGATTTACGGCGCCGGAGGGCATTACCCGCCGGTGGATCCGGCAAGGTACGAACCAGCTGCGGCCAAGCTGATTCATCCGATGCTCGCGGAAATTCTCGCCCAGCTCGAGCCGGTCGGCAATCCGAGAGGGTTCCGCGTGCCGGAATGCCGGCTGAATCCGTACGGGGCGATGCCGGAGTGGCCGTCCGGGCTGCTCGCGATCGGGGATTCGATCTGCAGCTTCGATCCTATTTACGGCCAAGGAATTTCCGTTGCGGCTGCGGAGGCGATGGAGATGGGGAAAGCCTTGCAGGAAGCAGGCAGGGAGAGCGATCCGAGATGGGAGCTTCATCTTCAGCAGCGTTTCGGCAAAATCATTCTTCCGGCTTGGTGGACGATTGTCGTCGCGGACTTGAGATGGCCGGGCGTGACCTATGAAGGCTCCCTCTCCGGACGGGGCATACGTTTTTGCCAGGAATACCTCGACATTGTGCGCCGGCAGGCGCTGCAGGGCGGGGACATGGAGCTGTTCGGCCTGATGATGGGCGTTCAGGGCCTGGATCTGCCGCCTTCGGCTTTATTCGGAGAGGAGGCGGTCCGAATGGTTGTAAGCCGCTGCAAGCAGGAGGCCTGGCTGGAGAAGCAGCTGGACGATGGAGAGACATTGGGATGTTTCCTGGAGCGGAGCTTTCCCGTGTTCCACCCGGGAAGCCATGCGGAAGCAAACAGATGATTGCTCCTCATGAAGGATTAGGGTAAGGTTAGGAAAAACAGGCATTAGTCGGATTGAGGTCGAAGACGCATGGCTCCTTACAACGAAGACCAGCTTAACCAGATTCGCGACGAGCGCAGGGAGCAGATTCTCGCGGCCGCCCTGGGCGTATTCGCCCGTCGCGGTCCTGCGCTGACCAAGATGAGCATGATTGCGGCAGCAGCAGGCATCAGCCACGGCCTGCTGTACCACTATTTCAAGTCCAAGGATGAGCTGTTCACCGAGCTGGTGCGCAGGGCGATGGAAGGAGCGAGCCAAGGAGTCGGGGACATGCTGGACCATCCCGGGACCGTGACCGGCAAGCTGAGGCATTTTCTTCAGGATGCGATGACGGAGGAGGCGCGGCTGTCCTTCCTGTTGATTCATCAGACGCGGGCTTCGGAAGGGGTCCCCGAGGAGGCGCGGATGATCATCGGGGATTACTCCATCCTCTGGTTTGTCGAAAGGCTCAGGCCGCTGTTTCTCGAAGGCCAGCGAACCGGCGAAATCGCCGGCGATGACGCGGACCTGCTTATCTCGGGGCTGCTGACGGCGATGAGCGGATCCATGATCCTGCACGCGAGCGACGAGCAGAATATCCCGCTGCTGAATCCCGATCATTTGCTCCGGATGGTGCTTGCCCCCGGACATATCCAGCCGCTATGACCGGCGCCATCCATCGAAAAAACGGCCGTCCAAACCGAGCTTCGCTCGCTGGACGGCCGTTTTTTCATTTTCATCGGATGCGGCTTGGGTTTAGGAACGCCCTTTGTTCAGCAGTTCCCAGCGGTAGACGTATTCGAACAGAAACTCGAACGACTCCAGATGGCGCTTGGCCTCGAATGCGTTTGCTCCCCAGGCGTAGATGCCGTGCTTGCGCAGCAGGATGCCCGGCAGGCGCGGATTCAAGTGATCCGTTACTTCGGGCACGATGCGGGGAATATCGGCGTAGTTAGGCACGATGGGAATGTCGATATGCGCCTCTTCCTCCCAAATGCCGAGCCCTTTGATAAGCTCGACGCCGGTAACCGGAACGCTCCGGCGCTCCCAGAAATATTCCGAGACGAGATTGCTGTAGACGGAATGGATATGGAAAATCGCTCCGCAGCCGGTGAGACGGTAAATCTCGCAGTGGATCAGCGTCTCCGCCGAAGGCTTGAGCGAGGTCGCTTCGCTGGCCTTTCCGTTTTGGTCCACGAGCAGGAAGTCTTCCGGCGTGGACTTGGACTTGTCCTTGCCGCTCGCCGTGACGGCGAACTGGAAGCGCCCCGGATTGAATTCGCCTACGCGGACGGACAGATTGCCGCTCGTACCGGGGAACCAGCCCCGTCCGGCGAACAGCTCCTTCACTTCGGAGAGATCGGCGAAAGCTCTCTGCTTCTCTTCGAGTGTAATCGGGGAATCCATGTAATCGGTCATGGCCGTTCACCTGCTTTCTGAAGTTGCTGCCGCTCTTTGAGACTGGCGACCACGTCGTGGAAAGTCGTGAATTCCACATGCGGAAGACCAAGCTCTCGGCATTTGGTCGTGAGATGGGAGCGGGAGAAGACGAGATCGGCCAGCTTGGCGCCTTCAAAATCGGTCACGCTGTCCCCGATCAGAATCCGGTCGTGCTTGTCGGCCGCGAAGCGGCGGATGACGGCTGTTTTGCACATGCCGCACTGTCCGTTCGGACATTCCTCATCGCAGCTGTGCGGCCAGAGAATCTCGATGTTCTCTCCGCTGAAGTCGCTGCTGTTGCAGTAGATGTGGTCTTCCGGAATGCCGAAGCGGGACAGCAGCGGATAGACGAAAAAGTCGATGCCTCCGCTCGTGACGAAAAACTCGATATTCTCCGCCTTGCAGTAGTCGAGCAGTTCCTGGAAGCCGGCGCGAATGACGGCATTGGAGATCGAGTAGTCGATCACCTCGTCCTTGAGCGCGGCAGGCAGGAGGCGAAACATCTCGCCGACGCCCTGCTTGATCGACTTGCGCTGGTCGATGGTATCCTGGGCGATCTGTTCCCAGCCTTCGGGATTGAAGCGGCGGATGATGGCGATGATGTTGTCGTTCTCCGTTATCGTGCCGTCGAAGTCGCAGAAAATAACCGGCCTGCGGGCTGCCTCGGCGCTCGAGGAGACAGGGAAGCCGGATTCGGTTAAGGATGAGGTCATGAAGACAAGCCTTCTTTCATGCGGGATTGTTCTCGAAGAGAAGGATGCCTCGGGCAGCCCTCTGCTTTCGACTCCAGGCAATGGGCTTCGCACGGCAAATACGGCAAAGCCTTTCAAGCCTGTACAAGAAGAAAGCATACCACATGCTTGTCTTCTTCTCTACGCCGAAATGGCCGCCTCTTGAAGGGGCGGCCATTTCGGCGGAACGGAAAGTCAGCCTTCGCGAACGCCCCAGGCCTTGATGGCAGCGGCAAGCTCTTCTCGTCCGGAAGCGGAGGCCGCTTCCTGGAGAGACACTCCCTCCAGCGACGCGTCGATCGCCTGGCGGAATGCGCGGCCGCCGGCCGCCGCTCCCATCGGATGGCCATGGACGCCGCCGCCTGCGTTCACGACGACTTCGCTTCCGAAGTCTCTCAGAATCAGCGGCACGAGTCCCGGATGGATGCCGGCAGACGGCACGGGGAAGCTTGTCCTTGCCGGAGGAGCAGGATCAAGCAGCGCTTCCTTGATCGCCATGTTCTCCTGCTTCGGCATGACGACGGAGCCGTACGGTGACGGGAAGAGAACCAGGTCCGCGCCTGCCAGCCGCATGAGCTTGCCGAGAAGCAGCGAAGCGGAGATTCCATAGTGCGGGGACGGATAGAAAGCGCCCGCCAGCGCGGGATGCGCCGCGATCGGCACGTTGATGTCCGGATCGCTGCTCAGCTCGTGAAGAACGTCGTAGCCGTAGGAAAGAACGTTGAACAGCAGGGCGTTGGCGCCTTCCGAGATTGCGGTGCGCGCCTGCTCGGCGAGCTTGGAAGTCGGTCCGGTCAGATTGACGGCATACAGCAGCTTCTGTCCGGTATGCTCCGACGCTCTGCGAGCGGCTTCCATGCAGACGGCAACACGGCGGCGGATGCCGATTTCCTCGTTCTCGAACAGGATTTCATCATCCTTGATGAGATCCACTCCGCCGAGCGCCTGCTGGTAGAACTGCTCCTCCAGTCCTTTCAGGTCATGGCCGATGACCGACTTGAAAATGCTCATCAGCAGCGGCCGGTCATGGACGCCGAGCAGCTCCCGCACGCCTTCGATGCCGAACTTCGGTCCGGGGAAGGCGCTTCGGAAGCTCTCGGACACATCGAGATCGAGCAGCCGCACGCGGCCGTCCATCGACAGCTTGCCGAACACGGTGACGAGCAGGGCGGGAATGTCCCGGCTGAAGTTGATGTCGGGATAGGCGATCCGGATATCGGCATAGCGCGATCCCGGCGTGCCGTCGCCCTCATGGACGTCGATGGAGACCGTGCGTCCCAGATGCTTTTCCATTTCGGCCTTCCGTGCGTCGGGAAGATCGGTCCAGCTGCCGACCGTCAAGCCTACGGCGATGGAGTCCGCTTTTTTGCTGAAATCCGCCTTGTCGTCATGGACACGGTAAAGGGCGGTGCACATGCCTGGAATGGCGATGTTACGTTTGCTCTCGTTCACCAAGAACGCTCCTTTCGATCTCGCGGCCGATCTCATCCGCACGCTGCGCGGACTTTTTCATTCCGGCCTTGAAAAATTCGGCGACGCGATGCTCCTGCATCAGCTGGATCGCCGCTTGAGTCGTGCCGTTCGGGCTGGTCACCTTGCGCCTCAGCTCGGCCGGCCGCTCGCCGGTCGCCCGCATCATTTCGGCGGCGCCGAGCACGGTCTGCACGGTGAGCTCGCGCGAGGACTCGCTGTCGAGTCCCATTTCCATCCCGGCTTCAATCATGGCTTCCATAATATAATACAAATAGGCTGGTCCGCTACCTGACAAGCCGGTGACGGCTTCCAGCAGCCGCTCCTCCACGACCGTGATGAGGCCGATCGAGCGGAACAGCTGCTCCACGGCCGCCCGCTGCTCTGTGTCCGTCTCGGGCGAATAGCTCAGCGCCGTCGCGCCGAGGCCGATCGTGCTGGACGTGTTGGGCATCGTTCGGGCGACGGCGGCTTTCGTCCCGAGCAGAGCCTGGATCGTGCGGATCGACAAGCCTGCGATGAGGGAGACGATCAGCTTGCTGCCGTCAATGAGATGGGAGATGGAGCGCAGAGCTTCCTCGGCATCCTTGGGCTTCATGCTGAGCACGATGACGTCTGCGCCGGCCAGCATCGCCTCTTTCTCCTCCGGAGTGTCGGCGGTCAGAACGCCGTAAGCCGAGCGGAGCTCGGTCAGCCTGGAGCCGCCGCTGCGGTTGAACATGCCGATGCGCGAGGCTCCGCACAGTCCGCGGGATATCATGCCGCGGGCGACGGCTTCGGCCATGGAGCCGGCTCCGAAGAAGCAGTAGCTAAGCGTTTCCGGCTGGGCGAATGCGGCGGGAGCTCCCGCCGAGGTTGGGAATGGTGAATTCAAACTAGTCGTCCTCCTTAACGGTCCTTGACGGCTTTCAGCCTCTGATCTGGCCGGTGCCCTGGATGCGGTATTTCGTCGATGTAAGCGCCGGCAGACCCATCGGTCCCCGTACATGAAGCTTTTGCGTACTGATTCCGATCTCGGCTCCATAGCCGAATTCGAAGCCGTCCGTGAAACGGGTGGAGGCGTTGTGATAGACGGCCGCGGCGTCCACTTCATTCAGAAATCGTCCTGCGGCATCGGCATCGGGCGTCACGATGCACTCGGAATGGCGGGTGCCGTACCGCGAAATATGGTCCAGCGCCTCGTCCAAGCTGTCCACGACGCGAATGTTGAGAATATAGTCGTTGTACTCCGTCGCATAGTCGGCTTCGCCGGCCGACGCCATCTCGACCGCGCTCCCCGCTAAGCGGCGAGCCTCGTCGCAGCCTTTCAGCTCGACTCCGGCTTCGACAAGCGCTGCAGCAAGAGGAGCCAGGCCGCGCTCGGCATAGCGGGCGTGGACGAGCAGCGTCTCCATGGAGTTGCAGACGGATGGACGCTGGGCTTTGGCATTGACGGCAATGGAGGCCGCCATGGCTTGATCGGCTTCCGCATCGACATAAGTATGGCAGATTCCTGCCCCCGTCTCAATGACGGGCACGGTGGCGTTCTCGATGACATTGCGGATCAGAGCCGCGCCGCCGCGAGGAATGATGACGTCGAGCAGGCCGTTCAGCTTGAGCATGGCGTCCGCGGATGCGCGGCTCGGGTCCTCGATCAGCTGGAGCGCTTCCGGCGGCACGGCTGTCGCTTGCAGCGCTCCGCGGAGCACTTCCACGACGCGCCGGTTCGTTTGGAGGGCGGCGCTTCCTCCGCGAAGAACGACGCTGTTGCCGGTTTTCAGGCAAAGGGCCGCGGCGTCCACCGTGACGTTGGGACGGGCTTCATAGATCATGCCGATGACGCCGAGCGGCACGGACACCTGCTCGATGTGGAGCCCGTTCGGGCGTTGTATCGTCTGCACGGTCCTTCCGACGGGGTCTCCAAGGGCGATGACCTCCCGGACTCCTTGGGCGATCGCTGCGATCCGCTCGGCATTCAGAGCGAGCCGGTCGAGCAGGGAAGGGGCGGTGCCGGCTTCGCGTCCGCGCTCCAGATCCAGGGCATTGGCCTCCAGAATGCTGTCCGTTTCCGCGATCAGCGAGGCAGCCATCGCCTCCAATGCCCGGTTTTTCTCGGCCGTGGCCAGGCTGCCCAGTTTTCGGGCGGCTTGCTTTGCGAGCGAGGCTTTGACGGCCGCTTCGGATGCGGCGTTTTTTTTGCTCTATCGTCATGTTTCATTCTCCTTTCGAGTTTAGGGCTGCAGCTCGGGATTGCGTTTGCTTGCCGCTTCGCAGGGCAAGATGCGCCTGCCGCTTCGCTTGCAGTCCGCTTGAAGTGCGCCGCTGCGCGTGCAGCCGATCTTCCGATCGCTGTTCCCGTCGAATTCCCTGATTCTCATGTCCAAGGGAAGGAAACCTCCGGAAAAGGCGACCGCTGTCGCTTCTCCAGTTCCGGCTGGCACGCTTCGCGGGCCATGGCGCTATGCTCGCTGCGCAGGGCAAGCTGTGCTTGCCGCTTCGCTTGCAGTCGGCTTGAAGAGCGCCGCTGCGCGTGCAGCCGATCTTCCGATCGCTGTTCCCGTCGGATTCCCTGATTCTCATGGTCAAGGGAAGGAATCCTCCGGAAAAGGCGACCGCTGTCGCTTCTCCAGATCCGGCTGGCACACTGCGCGGGCCGTGGCGCTATGCTCGCTGCGCAGGCAAGATATGCTGCCGCTTCGCTTGCAGTCGGCTTGAAGTGCGCCGCTTCGCGCAGAGTCGGCTTGAAGTGCGCCGCTTCACGCAGAGTCGGCTTGAAGAGAACCGCTGCGCGTGTAGCCGATCTTCCGATCGCTGTTCCCGTCGAACTCCCTGATTCTCATGCTCAAGGGAAGGAATCCTCCGGAAAAGGCGACCGCTGTCGCTTCTCCAGATCCGGCTGGCACACTGCGCGGGCCGTGGCGCTATGCTCGCTGCGCAGCCAAGATATGCTGCCTTCGCTTGCAGTCAGCTTGAAGTGCGAAGCTGCGGCATACAGTCGGCTTGAAGTGTTCCGCTGGCCATGCAGCGGGTAAAGCGGCGTTACTTGCGAGTCAGTTCGCGTTGACTCACGTTAAGCTTCGTTATTTTTTCGCTATGCTGCGTTACTTTTGTCAAAACAGCGTTATACACGCGTCAAGCGGCGTCGAATTCGCGACAGCCTAGCGGACAGAGGCCGTCTGAGTCTCCGCGAAGCGGTTCCTCCATCTGATAATCCCAGCGTAGCGAGCCGGCCAATCCATAGAAGCGCCAGCGTTCGCCTTTGCTGATGTATTCTGACCGCTGACCCAAAAAATTCAGAGAATACATCAGCAACAGCGATCGGAGGATGGCCGGCCCGCGCAGCGTTCAAGAGGATGGCTCCGCGCAGCGTTCCGAATTTGGCACGGTTCATTTCAGCGTAATCCACTCATCGCGATGAATAACCTCGATCCGCTGCACGTCGATGCGCCGCTTCGCTTCCTCCGAGCCGAGGCCGGCGACGGCGCGAAGCTGCCAGGCGGCATAATTGACGATGCCGCGGCCGACCAGCGAGCCGTCCCGGTCCTGCACCTCGATGACATCGCCGGGGTGGAAGTCGCCGGTGACATTCGTCACGCCGGCAGGAAGAAGGCTTTTGCCGCCCGCTACAAGAGCGCTACAAGCGCCTTCGTCGACCTTGATGCTGCCGGAGGGCATGGAGTGGAACCCGAGCCATTGCTTCTTTACGGGAAGACTATGCTCGCGGGAGGTGAAATAGGTGCCTTTGCCGCGTCCCTCGGCCGCGAGCACCAGATCTCCCGGCTCCGATACCCGTCCGACGAATGCCGGCACTCCGCCGCGCATCGCGATGCGGGCCGCCTCGATCTTGGAGCGCATGCCTCCCGTGCCGACGGCGGAGCCGGCGCCTCCGGCCAGGCTCATGAGCTCGCCGGTGATTTCCTCGACGCGCTCGATCTTGCGGGCGTCCGGATTATGGCGGGGATCGGCGGTATAGAGGCCGTCCGTGTCCGTGACAATGATCAGCTTGCGAGCCTTTACGAGATTCGCGACGAGCGCCGACAGCATGTCGTTGTCCCCGAACTTCAGCTCGTCGGTCGAAACGGTGTCGTTCTCGTTGATGACGGGAACGGCCCGCTGGCGCAGCAGCTCCTCGATCGTCATCATGGCGTTGCGCCCCCGGTCGCGGCTGCTGAAATCGTGGCGGGTAAGCAGCACTTGCGCGCAGGTGACGCCTCCGGTCGCAAAGGCTTCCTGATAGGCCTGCATGAGCAGCGCCTGGCCGACGGCTGCGGCCGCCTGTTTTTCATGGAGCAGCCTGGGACGCGACTTGTACCCGATGACGCTGAAGCCGGCTGCGACAGCGCCGGAAGTGACCAGCAGCACCTCGTGGCCCTGAGCATGAAGCTTGCCCAGCTCTCCGGCGTAAAAAACCATGTTTTCTTTATTGAGTCCGCCCTCGGGGCTCGTCAGCGAGCTGCTACCGATCTTGACGATGATTCTTTCCTTCGGCATCCCCCGAACCTCCTGTCTATCCGTGCAGTTCTTGTGAATCAACCTGAAGCTGGGCGAAAAACAAATAGGCTTCCGTCCTCAAAAAGGACGAAAGCCTATGCTTCCGCGGTACCACCTTCGCTTGGGCGGCATGAATGCCGTCCCACTCCGGACCCTTGTAACAGAGGGCGCTGTCCGGCTCGTCGCCGGCCGCTCCGGGATGGGTGCAGGCGATACGGCACGATAGCCTCTCCCAGCCGATGGAGGCTACTCTCTGGCGCGCCGCTGTGACGCCTGGCGGTTCCCTTCATTGCGAATGTCGGTTTTCAGTTGCACTTAGAATACCATGCCTCTTTGCTGCTGTAAAGCGGCGGACCGTCCTCCCTAAGAGAACAAGCCCAGCTTGCCGATCCGGAGGATCGCTTCCTTCAGCCGTTCTTCGCTGCTCAGCAGCCCGAGCCGCACGTAGCCTTCGCCATGCGTGCCGAAGCCGATGCCGGGAGCGACGACGACGTCGGCCTGCTCCAGAAGCAAATCCGCGAACGATTCCGAAGTATGGCCGTCCGGGACGGGCAGCCAGCAGAAGAAGGAGCCGCCCGGACGCGCAGCCTTCCAGCCGATTTCGTCCAGCGCGGAGAAGACGGCCTCGCGGCGGGATTGATAGAGGGCGTTGAGCTCCGCCACCGACTGCTGCGATCCTGTCAGGGCGGCGGAAGCGGCTTCCTGGATGCCTCCGAACAGGCTGCAGTAATAGTGGTCCTGAATCGTATTGATCAGCTCGACGACCGTGCGGTTGCCAAGCGCGAAGCCGACTCTCCAGCCGGCCATGTTGTACGTTTTGGAGAGGGTGTAGAACTCGACTCCGACCTCTTTGGCGCCGGGAGTCTGCAGGAAGCTTACCGGCCGCTTGCCGTCGAAGCCGAGAGCGCCGTAAGCGAAGTCGCTGGAAACGACGATGCCGTTCGCGGCGGCGAATTCAACCGTCTGCTTGTAGAATTCCGGCGTCGCCACCGCTCCGGTCGGATTGTTCGGGTAGTTGATGAACATGAGCTTGGCGTCACGGCGGTCTTCTTCGGATACCTGGCTGTAATCCGGCAGGAATGCGTGACTCTCCAGCAGCGGCATGAACGACATCCTCGCGCCGGCGAGCGAAACGCCGGACCAATAGTCGGGGTAGCCCGGATCCGGCACAAGGCACAGATCGCCGGGATTGAGCAGGCACTGGCTGATCTCGATGAGCCCGGTCTTGCCGCCGAACAGGATGGCGACTTCCGTTTCGGGATCAAGCTCGACTCCATAATCCTCCTTATAGCGCTTCGCGACCGCTTCCTTCAGGAAAGGAAAGCCGCGGAAGGGAGGATACTTGTGATACTTGGGATCGGCGGATGCCTTCTGCATCGCTTCCACGATATGGGAGGGGGTCGGCGTATCGGGATTGCCTTGGCCCAGGTTGATGACGTCGCGGCCTTTGGCCGCCTGGGCGTTCGCCTTGCCGACCAGCTTGGCGAAAAATTGTTCAGGCAGCCCTTGCAGCCGCTCGGCAGGCTGAATATCGATCAGCGCGCGGCTGCCGATGGGGTTGGTCATGTGCGGTCACTCCAATTCAATATGCTTCGGGACGGTCCGGCATAGCCGCAGCCGCCGCTTGTATGAAGCCATGGTATCAGAGAGGCTGCGGCATGTCGAGAAATCCTTCCCGGAATAACCGGATATCTCGATCAGGACTTGGGCTCGAAGCCCGCCAAGGCTAGGAAAGGCCGCACATCGGTATTGACGCGAAGCAAATAGGGCTTGTTCTTCCAATCGAAGGCCAGCATTTCCGGCTCTTTGCCGCGGCAGTAGAACAGAAACACTTCCTGGACCTCGAAGCCGGCCTTCTCGAGCTGCACCTTACGCACTTCCTTGAGCGGGATCCGGAACACGTAGCCGCAGCGGTCGTCCGGCGTGAAGTTCGGCGACATTCCTTGGACATCGTGAAGCCATTGCCGGGCAACGGCCTGGAATTCGGCCGAATTGGCCAGCGTTCGGACGACCTGGCCGGCCGCTACATCAAAAATCTGAACCGGGCGCGCTCCTCCCGAAGATAGGGGAGGAAGCGGTTTTGAAGCTTCCAGAGACGATGCTGGCGCCACCGCCAAGGCGGTCCCGCCAAAAAAGGCCATCACGGCGAGCAGAGCGATTGCGGCGAGGCTTGACGGTCGGAACATGGGATACCTCCATTGGTCTCTTCCAGTTGAAGGGGATGCCTTTAAGCTGTCCAACTTGACAGACTTCCATGAGGAAGTATCATAGAAAAGACAATTTGAGGCGGCCCTGCCGCGTCCGGAGGTACCAGCCCATGGAGAAATCTTCTGCCAAACTTCGCATCGCCCTTCTGCAAATTCCCGTGCATGCCGGTGATCCCGAAGCCAATTACCGTCTCGTCGAACAGCGACTGCGCGAGGCTTCGGAGCTGAGTCCGAAGCCTGATGTGCTCGTGCTGCCGGAAATGTGGAATACAGGCTACGCCCTTCAGCAAATTCAGGAACTGGCCGATCCAGGCGGAGCCCGGACACGCAAGCTGATCTCGGATTTCAGCCGAAGCACGGGCATCCATGTCGTCGCCGGCTCGGTCGCCGAGAAGCGAGGCGAAGAAGTCTACAACACGGTCTACGCGTTCGGCCGCGACGGCCAAGAGACCGGCTCCTATTCGAAAATCCATCTTTTCCGCCTGATGGAGGAAGAAAAGCATTTGTCCGCAGGAAGCGAGCCGGGACTGTTCCCTCTCCAGGATGAGCAGGCCGGCATGATGATCTGCTACGATATCCGCTTCCCCGAGCTGGCGCGCAAGCTTGCCTTGTCGGGCGCCAAGGTGTTGTTCGTGCCGGCCGAATGGCCGCATCCGCGCCTGCATCACTGGAGAACGCTTCTGACGGCACGCGCGATCGAGAACCAGATGTATGTGGTCGCCTGCAACCGGACAGGAGCGAGCGGCAAAGACGTCTTCTTCGGCCATTCGATGGTGATCGATCCATGGGGTGAGATCCTTGTGGAAGGCGGGGAGGAGGAGGCCCTCCTCGTGGCCGACATCGACCTCGGCCTCGTGGACGAGGTGCGCACTCGGATACCCGTGTTCGAAGACCGCAGGCCTTCCCTCTACTGACGGAATCCTTCCTTGTAATGCTTGCTCACCGCAGCCTTCATCGTATCGATGAAGGCTTCCGCCGCTTTCGACAAGTAACGTCCCTTCCGGCTGGCGATGACGAGCGTTCTCGAAGGGCTTCCTTGAATGGAGCAATAGCTCGGCATGAATTCGCTGCGCGCTCCGCGGGCGATCATGTCCGGGATGAACGCAAGCCCCATACCGGCCGCCACGAGGGATTGCACGGTCTCGATATTACTGCTTTCAAAGACGATGCGCGGCTGGAAGCCGGCGCCGGCGCACAGATCGAGCGCGATCTGGCGGAAGCCCTGGCCTTTCTTCAACACGATGAAGGGCTCCTCCGACAGCGTCTCCAGGCTTACGGGAGCCTTCTCGCCGGCAAGGCGGTGGCTGGGCGGAACGGCAAGGGAGATTTCTTCCCGGATGAGCGGCTGATAGACGAGCGTGGAATCGATCAGAGGCAGCGACAGGAGGCTGATATCCGTCTGTCCGCTGGCGGCCAGCTGCTCCAGCTTGGCCGTCGTGTCCTCGACGAGGACGATTTCGATCTCCGGATAGGCGGCTCCGAATTCCGGCAGCACGATAGGGAGGATATGGGAGCCGGTGATCGGAAGGCTGCCGATGACGAGCCGGCCTCGTTTCATATGAGCCATATCCTCCATCTCCGTCCGCAGCTGCTCGATGCTGCCCAGGATGGATTGGGCTTTGTCGACGAACACTTCGCCGGCATGGGTAAGCTCGACGGAGTTCGTCGTGCGGCGGACGAGCAGGACGCCGATCTCCTTCTCCAGCTTGGACAGCTGCTGGCTCAGCGAAGGCTGGGCGATATGGAGCTTTTCGGCGGCCCGGGAAAAATTGAGTTCTTTTGCGATTTGAATGACGTATTGCAGCTGGCGGAGCTCCATTTGCTGCCATCCCCCTTTGATTATTATCTATACCTATAACTATTATAGATATTATATCTTGGAACAATCAAGGAAAAGCAGGTATGCTGGATTCAATCATTAACGGCAGTGAAATGGCAGTCTACTGAACTTATACGGGGTGATTCGCATGGCGAAGCGTACAATGTTTGAAAAGATCTGGGACAATCACGTCATCCATTCGGAAGAAGGAAGCCCGAGCATCATCTATATCGATCTGCATCTCGTGCATGAGGTCACTTCCCCGCAAGCGTTCGAAGGCCTGCGCCTCTCGGGACGCCAGGTGCGCCGTCCGGACCGGACGTTCGCGACGATGGACCACAACGTGCCGACGAAGGACCGCTTCAACATCAAGGATCCGATCTCCAAGCAGCAGGTGGACACGCTCACGAAAAACTGCGAGGATTTCGGCGTCAAGCTGTTCGACCTGAACAACATCGACCAAGGCGTCGTGCACGTCATGGGACCGGAGATCGGCCTGACCTGGCCGGGCAAAACGATCGTATGCGGCGACAGCATACGTCGACGCACGGCGCATTCGGAGCTCTCGCGTTCGGCATCGGCACGAGCGAGGTCGAGCATGTGCTGGCGACCCAGTGCCTGCAGCAATCCAAGGCCAAGACGATGGAAATCCGCTTCGTCGGAAGCCGCCGTCCCGGCGTCACCGCGAAGGATATGATTCTCGGCCTCATCGCCAAGTACGGCACGGACTTCGCGACCGGTTACGTTTTGGAGTATACCGGCGAATCCATCCGCAGCCTGAGCATGGAAGAGCGCATGACCGTCTGCAACATGAGCATCGAGGCAGGCGCCCGCGCCGGACTGATCGCTCCCGACCAGACGACGTTCGACTACTTGCGGGGCCGGGAATACGCGCCTCAAGGGGCGGATTTCGACAAAGCGGTCATCGCCTGGAGCGACCTGGCTTCCGATGAAGGCGCCGAGTACGACACGGTGCTCGAGTTCGACGTCGACGCCCTCATACCGCAAGTAACCTGGGGCACGAGCCCGGGCATGGGCACCGACATTACGGCTGCCGTTCCGAATCCGGCGGAGCTCCCGACGGAGAACGAGCGCAAAGCGGCCGAGAAGGCGCTGGAATACATGGATCTGAAGCCGGGCACGCCGATGGCGGAGATTCCGATCGACTATGTGTTCATCGGTTCCTGCACGAACGGCCGCATCGAGGATCTGCGGGCCGCGGCCGAGATCGCCAAGGGCTACAAGGTCAGCGACCGCGTGACCGCGATCGTCGTGCCGGGCTCCGGCCGCGTCAAGATGCAGGCGGAGAAGGAAGGGCTGGATGCCATCTTTACGGAAGCCGGCTTCGAGTGGCGCGAGGCGGGATGCTCGATGTGCCTCGCGATGAACCCGGACGTGCTGCAGCCGGGACAGCGCTGCGCCTCGACGTCGAACCGCAATTTCGAAGGCCGTCAGGGACGCGGCGGACGCACGCATCTCGTATCCCCTGCCATGGCGGCCGCGGCTGCGATCAAGGGCCGCTTCACGGACGTGCGCGACTGGAAGATCAATCAGGAAGTGGCGAACTAGAAGTCAGGCGCCTGCCTAGAAAAGGGGAGTACCGAACATGCAAGCATTTGAGACCTTTACGGGCATCGTAGCCCCCGTCGACCGCGTCAACGTGGATACCGACGCCATCATCCCGAAGCAGTTCCTGAAGCGCATCGAGCGCAGCGGCTTCGGCCAGTATTTGTTCTATGAGTGGAGATTCGACGAAGAGGGCAACGTGAACCCGAACTTCGAGCCGAACAAGCCGCGCTACAAGGGCGCTTCCGTGCTGATTTCCCGCGCCAACTTCGGCTGCGGCTCCTCCCGCGAGCATGCTCCCTGGGCGATCCAGGATTACGGCTACAAGGTAGTCATTGCGCCTTCCTACGCCGATATCTTCTACAACAACTGCTTCAAGAACGGCATTCTTCCGATCAAGCTGAGCGAGGAGCAGGTCGAGGAGCTGTTCAAGCGCACCGCTGCGACCGAAGGCTACGAGCTGACTGTGGATCTGGAGAACAAGACGATCGCGGACAATCAAGGGCTCCGCATTCCGTTCGAGCTCGACGAGCACAGACGCCAGTTCCTGCTGCAAGGACTGGACGACATCGGCCTGACACTCAAGCATGCGGATGAAATCACCGCTTACGAGGAGCGACGCCAAGGCGCATTCGCTTAAAGCCGGTCCGGAGGCGTCCGAATGGCCAGGCCGTGTCTGTCAATGAACGGCCCGTTCTTATTGACTACAACCCTTTCGGCGATTCCCAGCAGACACCGGAACCAATGTCCTGCATAAGCGTGGACTATGGACCATAGAGGCTGTCCCATCCGTCATATCATGACTAGGGACAGTCCTTTTTTTGTTTCGGCAGACGCAAAGAAACCGGCTCTAATGGGAATGGCCGCGCGGCCTGCCATTCCAGAGAGACGGTTTCCTATCCATTCCAGCTACTGTGAATCACCGATGAAGCTGTCGGACAAGCCTGGCAGCAGACCTCGTCAAGCCCTGATATAGAACACAAGCTCGCGGCCGTTTTTTTCCGGCTCCATTTCCATCTTGTAGCCATGCTTGACGACTTCTTCAGGAACGTTCCGGAACGAGGCGGGACAATCGGCTACCACCTGCAGCAGCTGGCCCTTCTGGAGCCGGGTCAGCGTTTCCAGCGTATAGATGACCGGATAAGGACAGGATTCCCCTCGGACATCAAGCGTATAGTCAACGGTTGGCGGTTGTTTTTGCGACATGGGCGGCCGCTCCTTTCTTGAAGCCGTTTTTGAACCGGTAATGCTTCTGCCAATACACGGCGACGATGAACGCGGCCGCGAGGACGATCAAGGTTGCAGCAAGCGCCGCTCCCGGCCCCATGGCATCGATGAGGCTGATTTTGGAGCCGCTCTTCACAAGCGCGTTGTAGACGCCGAGATGGTCCCACGCGTATGCGAGTGCGCCGGCGCCGATGACGTTGCCTATGAACACGGGCAGGAAGACGATCTGGCCTTCCATGAGCCGATACATCATGCCCGTCTCGCAGCCGCCGGCCATGACGATGCCGAGGCCGAACAGCATCCCGCCGACAAGGGTGCTCAGCCCGGCTACCTTCGTAATGGGCTCCATGCCGTTCAGCAGAATGATGGCGAGCGTTGCAACGGAGCTGACGGCCATGCCCACGATGATGGCTTTGGTCATCGTGGCGCGCCCGCTGATCCACAAGTCGCGGAACGCCGAGGTGAAGCAGATCTGGGCGCGTTCGATCAGGATGCCGAACAGGGCGCCGAACAGCGCGGCGACGCCAAGCATCTTATGTCCGCTGGCAAAGAAATAAACGACCAAGCCCGCATAGCCTGCTGCTGCGGCGCCTCCTAGAATCGGCTGAACGGCCGAAGGCTTCGCGGCCTTCCGGGCGATCGCGCCTTTCGTTACGACCGGCTTGCCCTTCCACCAGGACATGCCCACCAGCTTGGCTCCCAGGAAGGTGCCGCCAGCCGTGGCGATCATGAACATCCAGGCATGGAGCGAGAATTGGGGCACGCCGGTGAAAAAGGCGGCCAGGTTGCAGCCGAGCGCCAGCCGGGCTCCGAATCCGGCTACGATGCCGCCGGCGAACGCCTGCAGCCAGCGGCGTTTTTGCCGAGGCACGGTAATTTTGAAGTTGCTGTTCAGAAGCACCATAATGAGGGCGCCGGCGAACATCCCCCATACGATCCAGCCGTCGGTGCGGGTAAAGGTTGTCCCTTTCATGCCGATAAGGTTGAAGTAGGCCCAGTTCGAGACATCGGCCCCGAACAGCGCCATCATATGCCCTGCGAGCCGCGTGAACTCGCCCGTGACCGCCCACACCGTATGCGTGATTCCAAAATACAGCGCGCTGAGAACGCCGGCCAGCGCCATAACGAGATAGGGATTCCAGTAGTTCTGAAACAGCTTTTCGTAAAATGATTTCATTTCCATTTCCTTTCTCCTTGTCTGATTCAACTTATTCTACTATAAATACCGGGAAGCGTGGCCAGTAGAACAAACATAAAACTCAACTAAGGAGGGATCGTCATCTTGCCGGAGACAGCAGCCGAGAGCCTCGCCATCCGCTTCATGACCTACAATATCCAGCATGGAATGGGAATGGACGCATCGATAGACATCGAGCGGACGGCAGCCGTCATTGCCGATGCCGGCCCGGATGTCGTTTTTCTTCAAGAAGTGGACCGATTCGTGTCCAGGAGCGGCGGAGCCGACCAGATCAAGCGACTGGCAGAGCTGACGGGTCTCCCTCATGCAGAATTCGGCCGGTCCATCGATCTGGATGGCGGCGAATACGGGAACGGAATCCTGTCGCGCTATCCGCTTCGGCGGCTGGCGCTGCTGGAGCTGCCCGGGGAGGAGCCCCGCTCCGCGCTGGTGTGCAGGGCGGAGCTTTCATCCGACCCGGAGGCCCGGCAAGAGCTTCATTTGATCGCAACCCATTTGGATTACGGCAGCGAGCGCTGCCAGCTGGATTCCGCGCTGTCAATACGGCAAGCCTCCAAGCTGTGGCGCGGAGCTCCCGCTGTGCTGGGGGGAGACTTCAACGCCATGCCAGGCAGCAGCGTGCTGCAGGAGCTGCAGAACGGCGAATGGAGGGCCGCTCCGGGAGGACTGGGAATTCCGACTTATCCTTCAACCAAGCCGCTCTGCCAAATTGATTACTTGCTCCTCAACCATTCGGCCCGATGGGGAGAGACATCGGTGCAGGCCTGGACGGAAAGGGAGGCTTCCGACCATTTGCCCCTCATTATGGACGCTGTTCTCCATTTCTGACCCCCGTCGAAAAGAGAAAGCCTCTGCCTGGAAAGAGAAGAAATAAAAAATTGGCGAATGGACCCAGAATTTGCAACATTATCCGATGGAATGCGTCTACTTCTCTGTTCGGCATTCAAGCCCGAGACATAGAAGCAGCAGGCTTGAAGGACAATCCAGATACATGAGGTGGAAGATGAAGAAAACAGCAACGCTGCTGGCGCTGGCAGCCATGCTCCTGGCATCGGTTCCGGGACATTCCTCCGCTGCGGCGAAAGCTCCCAAGCTCTATTTGGACGGAACGGAGCTGAAATCGGCCGGTCCCAGGATAGAAAAGGATACGACCTATATTCCCATCCGGACGGTCGCCGAAGGAATGGGCTTTGACGTCGATTGGGACAAGTCTTCCAAAAAAGTCGGCATCCATAACGGCATGAGCGCCATAGAGCTCACGATCGACAAAAAGACGGCGCTGGTGAACGGCCAGGAGGCTGCGCTTCCGGTTCCGGCGCGGATCATGGGGACGCCGGCAAGCGCGTCGACGATGGTGCCGCTCCGTTTCGTCAGCGAGAATATGGGCCTCACGGTTTATTACGACGCTCCAGCCAAATCCGTGTACTTATACCAGTCCTATGCGGCTGAAAAGGGAGAGCAGGCTCCGGCGGACAGCCAGAACGGCACTCCTCAAGGCGGGGCGGCTTCCGGTCCGGGCTCCTCGCAGCCGGGAGGAAGCGGGTCTTCAGGCCAGGCTGGAGGCGGCTCCGGATCGACCGCGACTGCCGCAGGCTCCGTCACCTCGATCCTGTATGACGGAATCGGCACGACAACGATAGCTTACCAGGGCACCGTTGCGGCAGCGGAACCGTTCCTCATGACGGGTCCGGACCGGATCGTCCTGGATATGCCGGCTTCCTCGTTCGCGGACTCGTTCGGCATCCAGGCCGGCTCCAGCCAATCCGGCGAACTGACGGTGGACGGACCTCTCTTGAACAAAATCAGATATGCCTATTTGACGGATCAGCCGACGACGGTCAGGGTGGTATGGGATGTCGCGCCAGCGGTCACTTATACCCTCCTCAAATCCGAAGGCTTGATCCAGCTGAGCCTGCTGGGGGCGGGGGAGACGGTTCCCTCCGCTCCCGCGACTCCTTCCGGCGACCGCATCTATAAGGTCGTCATCGATGCGGGCCATGGAGGAAGCGCGCCCGGGGCGATAAGCCTATCCGGCAAGCTGGAGAAGACGTTCAATCTGACGGTTGCTCTCAAGCTGAACGCTCTGCTCGCCGCCGAGCCGCGCATTCAGCCGATCATGACGCGTACGGACGACGCAACCATCGATTTGAAGCCGCGAGCGGAATTCGCCAACCGGCTCGGCGCCGACCTCTTCCTGTCGATCCACGCGAATTCCCTGGAAGTACCGAACACCGCTACGGGAACGGAAACCTATTATTACCGGCCTGACAGCAAAGCGCTGGCGGATATCGTGCACAAGCATCTCATCGCCGCAACCGGCTTGCCCGACCGGAAGGTGAAGACGGCCGCCTATGTCGTCATCAAGGAATCGGCGATGCCGGCCGTGCTTACGGAATCGGGATTCCTGACCAACCTGAGGGACGAGGCCGTTCTGTTCGACGAGCAGAGCCAGAACCGGATCGCCCAGGCGCTGGCGGACGGAATCAAGGAGTACCTGGGATTGTATTGATAGTTGGAGCGGAGCCGGTTCGCCATCGGTGTCTGCATGCATGGCTTCAAGGCGGCGACAGGCCGTCCCCAGGCAGGGGACGGCCTGTTTGGTTCGCGGAATGAATCATAGGGGACCTTCAAAAGTCAACCCTTTTTGACGAAAAAAAAAGGTGGCAAGGTTCCCTTTTTTTCGCAACTTTGCTTGGCGAACGGCGTCTAATTTTCTGCCTGACTTCATGACAGCGGAGCCGCCGGCTGCGTGAAGGAAGGGTCAATCCAGGTTCTAGAGGTGAATGATGAAGAAAGCTGCAATGATGCTGGTGTTTTTGGCTCTGTTCGTAACCGCGTTCGCAGGATCCGCATCCGCCGCCTCGAAGACTCCCAAGCTGTATTTGAACGGCCAGGAGCTTCAGTCGGCATCGGCGCCCCGCATCGAGAAGGATACGACGTATATTCCGATTCGGACGGTAGCCGAGGGGATGGGTTTTGACGTCAATTGGGACAAGGCGGCAAAGCAGGTAAGCATACATAACGGCAAAAGCATGATTGAGTTGACCATCAACAAAAAGATTGCTACGGTAAACGGCCTTTCGGTCGCATTGCCGACTCCTGCCAAGATTATGGGTGCTGGCTCGACAAGCACGACGATGGTTCCGCTTCGTTTCATCAGCGAGAACATGGGGCTCGAGGTCTACTACGACTCTCCGTCCAAGTCCGTGTATCTGTATCAGAACGATGCTTCCTCGGGCAATGGATCGGGCGGCGCAACGCCATCCCCGGCTCCAACGCCGACCCCGACGCCGACCCCAACGTCGACGCCAGGCAGCGGAGGGACGGGAAGCGAGAC
>NZ_CBRA020000218.1:0-16073 GCF_000469945.2 Paenibacillus sp. P22
CCGGCACATCCTTCAGCCAGCGGTTCGCAAGCGCTCCTGCGACAAGTCCAAGCACGATAAAGAAGAGAAGGCGAGCCCGGCCAAAGCAGGGCCGCCCGCAAGCGCCGCATGGCGAGAACGGCCTGGGTAAGCCCGGAGGGCGATGAGCTGGAGCTGAGGAGCGAGGACGATCTCTGGTATTTGTACGCCGGCATGAACCTGGAGATGGCCTTCGAGACGTTCGAGGAAGCCGAGGAATATTTGCAGGAAGAGGGCTTCCAGCCGAAGGCTTAGCATCAAAAGTCCAAATTCTTGTCGCCTGCCTCCATGGGCTATGGCGCTCGGACGCCTTATAGTAGGGAAAAACACTTCTGGAGGCGGAACCAAGATGAATAGGACAAGCGATTCCATCAGCGTCAGCCGATGCGATGCAGCCGAGGCTGCGGCCGTCGCTCCGCTGTTCGACCAGTACCGGATCTTTTACGGCCAGCCTTCCGATGTGGAAGGGGCGCACCAATTCCTGCAGGAAAGGCTCGTTCGGGGAGAATCGATTTTGTTCGCCGCAGCGGCAGAAGGCGTTCCAATCGGGTTCGCCCAGCTGTATCCGGTGTTCTCGTCGGTATCCATGAGAAGAGTGTTGATTCTGAACGACCTGTACGTGCATGCCGAATGGCGCGGGCGAGGGGCTGCCAAGCTGCTGCTGCAGGCGGTTCGAGACTGCGCGGCTGCGGGAGAGGCCAGGTCGGTCCAGCTCTCGACCGCTGCGGGCAATGCGGCGGCAAGATCTCTTTACGAACAGGCAGGATATGAGCTCGACACCGTTTTTTTGACGTACGAGCTGTTGCTGGAGAAGGCTTAGCTTGATTCCAGATGCGTTCTCAACACTCCGAGCGCTGGATGGCGGCAGGGCGGAGTTGAAAAAGGGAATCCGGGGAAACCCCGGATTCCTTTTTTTTGTTCTTTTTTTTTTGCAGGTTCATCCGCTAAGAGCCTGCTTCGCCGTTGGATCAGGCTGGAAATGGGCTTGTAGCCGGCAGACAGCCGCATAAAGGCATGCCGATCCTCCTTTCCATGTGGAGCCGCGGTGCTTGGGGAAGCGCCGGATTTTGCCGAAGCCTGCCTATTTTTTTGCGAACAGCTGTCCCACATGGAGTCAAAAGCCCAAGCATTCTGCATATAGTAGCGATAATGAAGCCGGGCAACAAGGAGTGGACAGAGTTATGGCGAACAGCAGAAAAGGGAAAAGGCCAAAAGCCAGAAAAGTGTTCTTCGTGGAAGATTCCTCGATATCGGAAATCAACTGGCTCGACGAGGCGGAAGGAGGCCAAGGCGGGGATACGGCGCAGATCAGCGGGGATAACGGGCTCCTTCAGGAAGAAAAGGATCTGAAAAGCGAGGAGCAGATCAGCAGCGGCTCCGAAATAGCGGCGATCAGCAGCGTCGAAGCTCCTCCTGCACCAGCCGACTCCACGGAAGCGCTGGAGAAGCCGGAGACGGATCTGCCGTCGGAGGCGATTCCGGCGATCCCGGAAAAGGCCGATCCTTCGGCGAACGTGCGAAAGTCCGGCGACTCGGAGGAGATGGAACAGCCGGAGGGCCGGGCACAGACGAAGGAAGCGGCGCCTGCTTCTGCGGCTGAGGAAACGGCTGCCCCTGCGGACCGGCGGCTGGCCGAGCGGCGCAGAAGCGGAAGCTCGGGCCCGATTGTCTATGCCTCCGATTTGGCCGACGGTTCCGTGATCGAAGCCAAGCTGGCGTCGGCGTCGGTGTCCCGCAGCAAGCTGCAGCCGGGATCGGTAAGCTCGGAGGCGATCGCGGATGGGGCCGTAGACAACGCCAAGCTCCGGGACGGTGCCGTCACATCGGATAAAATCGCGGATAAAACGGTGCTGCGCGAACATCTCGCGGATGGAGCCGTCTCGGGAGCAATCATCGCGGACGGAGGCATCTCCGGGGCCAAGCTCCGTTCCGGCAGCATCGGTTCCGACAAGCTGGCGAACCGCTCCATCGTCGGCGACAAGATCGCCGAAGGAAGCCTGGAGGCGCGGCATTTGAAGGCGGGAGCTTTCTCCGGAGAGCTGCTGGCGGAATCATCGATTCAATCGATCCATTTTGCCCTGGAGTCCGTCGATACGCCCGCGCTGGCGAATGAAGCCGTGGACAACGCCAAGCTTGCGGCCGAAGCCGTCACGGAATCGAAGCTTCGAGACGGCGCGGTTACTTCAGCCAAGCTGGCCGAGGAAGCGGTTAACGCCTCCCATGTCGCCCCTTCTTCCATCGGAGGCAGCCATCTGGCTCCGCAGAGCGTGGAGGGAGGTCACGTCGCCGATGCATCTCTGGAAGGAAGGCATCTGGCAGCGGGAGCCGTCGGTTCGAGGGAATTGGCGGATGAAGCGGTCGGCTCCAATGCGCTGGAGCGCAATGCGGTCGGTCCCGAGCATATCCAGCCCTTCGCCGTTGCCGGAGACCATATCTCGCCGGGAGCGGTGTCGTCCGTTCATTTGGCGGATGCAGGCGTCGGATCCGTGAACCTGCAGCCGGACTCGGTCACGACGATCAAGCTTGCCGACCATGCCGTCACGTCGTCCAAACTGGCGGACCAAAGCGTAAGCAAGTCCAAGATCGCGGATCAGGCCGTATCGAGGAAGCATCTGGCATCCGATGCCGTGGACGGCTCCAAGCTTGCTTCCGGAAGTGTGTCGGAACGGCATCTGGCCGCTGAATCAATCGCTTCTTTCCATGTGAAGGACGGCTCGATTCTCGAAGGGCATCTGGCGGACGATGCGGTGACGGAGGAGAAGATCGCCGGAAACAGCGTCGGAACCGGGCATCTGAAGGACGGCTCCGTGACGGCGAAGCAGCTCGGGAATGCTTCCGTCGTCCGGTCCAAGCTGGCCGAGGATTCCGTCGGATCGGAGCATCTGGCACCCGAAAGCGTGCAGAGCCGCCATGTCTCCGACGACAGCATCGGATTCAGCCATCTTGCGCCCGGTTCCGTCCGCGCCCGCCAGATCGGACCGTCGGCGGTGACGTCGGAGGCGGTTGGCGAAGCCAGATCGCGGGAAGACATCTGGCCGACCGAAGCATCGACGCCAGGCATATCGCCCAAGGCTCGATCCGGACAGCGTCCCTTGCGGACGGCTCCGTGAGCCAGGCGAAGCTGGCCGACAGCTCGGTGAGCGGGCGGGCGCTGGCCGAAGGAGCCGTGACCGCGAGGCATTTGGCCGATTATATGGTGAATTCGCTCAAGCTGTCCCCGGAGTCGGTAACATCCGACAAGCTGACGGAGTTTTCCGTAACCGAATCCAAAATCGCGCCGGGAAGCGTGACCGAGTCGAAGCTGGCCGACAGCTCCGTAGGAAGCAGCCAGTTGAAGACATCCTCCGTCGGAGCCGATCATATCCAGGATGCATCCGTCGGCAGCTCTCACCTTCGTGCCGGGGCGGTAACATCCATTCATCTCGCAGGCGGCCTTATCGATTCCGATGCTTTGGCCGACCAGGCCGTGAAGGAAAGGCATTTGGAAGCTAACAGCATCCATGCCAAAGCGATCGCCCCGGAAGCGGTGCAAAGCGTCCACATCGCCCAGGAAAGCATTCTTGGGCTGCACTTGACGCCGCAGCTCATCCGTCCTGTCCACCTTGCTCCGGAATCCATCCGTCAGGAGCATCTGGCTGCAGGAACGGTAGGGGAGGAGCAGCTTCAGGCGGGAGCTGTCAGCTCCAGGGAACTCAGGGAGCATGCGGTCGAGTCGGCCCATATTTCTCCTGGCGCCGTCGCCTCCGAGCATTTGGAGCCGGGCAGCGTCGGACAGGAGCATCTTGCCCGGCATTCGGTAGGAGAGCAGCAGATCGCTCCGGCAAGCATCGACGCTTCTCATATGAAGGAGGGCGCCATTCAGTCCGAACATATCAAAGGCGGCGCCATAAGCGGCGTCCATGTCGGGCTGGAGACGCTGGCTGGCAAACATCTCAAGCCGGCTTCGCTGCTCGGCTACCACATTTCGGCGGGAGCGGTCGGAGCGGAGCAGCTGCATGAAGGCAGCGTGGAAGCCCGGCATCTGCGAGCCCGTTCCATCGGCTCCGCGCATTTGGCGGCAAGCAGCGTCGGCGGCGAGCATATCGCGCCTTCGAGCATCGGCAGCGGCCATCTGGCCACCGGCAGCGTAGGGAGCGGGCATATCGCGCCTTCGAGCATCGGCAGCGGCCAGCTGGCCGGGGACAGCGTGGGAAGCGAGCATATCGCGCCTTCAAGCGTCGGAAGCGAGCAGTTGGCCGCAGGCAGCGTGGGAAGCGGACATATCGCGCCTTCGGCCGTCGGGAGCAGCCATTTGGCTGCGGGCAGCGTGGAGAGCAGGCATATCGCCCGAGCCAGCGTGGACGGCGAGCATGTGGTCCAGGAGAGCATTACCGGGAACCTGATTGCGCGGCAAAGCATCACCGGCCGCAACTTGGCGCCGGGCAGCGTAGATTCGCTGCAGCTGGCGGAAGACAGCGTGACCGGCTTGCATTTGGCTTCCGGGAGCGTGGGCAGTCAGCATATCGCGCTGTCGAGCGTCGGCAGCGGGCAGCTTGCTGCCGGCAGCGTGGCCGGCGAGCATATCGCGCCGTCAAGCATTGGAGGCGAGCATATCGCGCCGCTCAGCATTACAGGCGGCCAGCTTGCACATCAAAGCGTCGCCGGCCGCCATTTGCTGCCGGGCAGCGTGGGCTCGGCTCAGCTGGCTGCGGGCAGCGTAAAGGGCGAGCATATCGCGGCGTCGAGCGTAGGGAGCGAGCAGCTGGCCGCGGAGAGCGTGAACAGCGAGCATATCGCGCTGTCTAGCGTGGGAAGCCAGCAGCTAGCCGAAGGCAGTGTGAAGAGCGAGCATATCGCGGAGTCTAGCGTGGGAAGCCAGCAGCTAGCCGAAGGCAGCGTGAAGAGCGAGCATCTCGCGGAGTCTAGCGTGGGAAGCGTCCAGCTCGCCGAAGGCAGCGTGAAGAGCGAGCATATCGCGGAGTCTAGCGTGGGAAGCGGCCAGCTCGCCGAAGGCAGCGTGAAGAGCGAGCATATCGCGCCGTCGAGCGTAGGAAGCGGCCAGCTCGCCGAAGGCAGCGTGAAGAGCGAGCATATCGCGGAGTCGAGCGTGAGCAGCGAGCAGCTGGCCGAAGGCAGCGTGAAGAGCGAGCATCTCGCGCCGTCGAGCGTAGGAAGCGGCCAGCTCGCCGAAGGCAGCGTGAAGGGCGAGCATATCGCGGAGTCGAGCGTGAGCAGCGAGCAGCTGGCCGAAGGCAGCGTGAAAAGCGAGCATCTCGCGGAGTCGAGCGTAGGAAGCGGCCAGCTCGCCGAAGGCAGCGTGAAGAGCGAGCATCTCGCGGAGTCGAGCGTAGGAAGCGGCCAGCTCGCCGAAGGCAGCGTGAAGAGCGAGCATATCGCGGAGTCGAGCGTAGGAAGCGGCCAGCTCGCCGAAGGCAGCGTGAAGGGCGAGCATATCGCCGAGTCGAGCGTGGGAAGTCAGCAGCTCGCCGAAGGCAGCGTGAAGGGCGAGCATATCGCGGCTTCGAGCGTAGGAAGCCGTCAACTGGCCGAAGGCAGCGTGAAGGGCGAGCATCTCGCGGAGTCGAGCGTGGGAAGCCGTCAACTGGCCGCAGGCAGCGTGACGTCGGAGCATATCGCGCCTTCGAGCCTATCGGGCAGCCTGCTCTTGGAACAAAGCGTTGCCGGCCGCCACTTGGCTCCGAACAGCGTGAACTCGGTCCAGCTGGCGGAAGAGAGCGTGACGAGCGCGCATTTGGCTGCCGGCAGCGTGAGCGGAGATCATATTTTGCCGTCAAGCGTAGGAAGCGAGCATATTGCTGCGGCCAGCATAACCGGCGAGCATATTGCGCCATCGAGCCTAACCGGCCTTTTGCTCGCAGAACAAAGCATAACAAGCGGCCTGTTGGCGCCTGCCAGTGTGACCGCCATTCAACTGGCGGATAAAAGCGTGACCAGCTCGCATTTGGCCTCAGGCAGTGTAGGCGGCGAGCAGCTGGCGGCAGGCAGTGTGACGAGCAAGCATTTTGCCTTTTCGAGCCTAAATGGAAGTTTAGTCCAGGAGCAAAGCATAACCGGCCGTCAATTGTCGCCAGGCAGCGTGAACTCCGTCCAACTGGCTGAGGAGAGCGTAACGAGCTCGCATTTGGCAGAAGGAAGCGTGAAGAGCGAGCACATCGCGGAGTCGAGCGTGGGAAGTCAGCAGCTGGCCGCAGGCAGCGTGACGATAGCGCATCTTGCCGCAGAAGTCCTCCGTCAGCTGTCGCATCCGGCTGTGCCGATACCGGAACCGGCTCCATCACGCAAAAGCAGGGATCTCAACCAGCAATTCGGCCTGACGCCCTTCGCTTTCAACGACCGGGACGATCAGCTTGAACTGGAAGTGGCCTTCAGCGAGCCGTTCGAGGATGCCTCCTATGCCATTGCCGCGAACGCGGACCATCCGTACTGCTATGCGGCGATCAAGGCCAAGGAGCGGGAACGCGCCGTCCTTACGATCGTCCGTACCCGCATAGGTCCGGTGCCGGCCGGCAGCATCAACTGGATTGCAATTGGAAAGGGCCGAGAAAGCAACGAGTAACCCGGAAAAGAAGAGGCTGCCGCCAGGCAGTCTTTTTTTTGCCCTGACCTCGGCGAGATTTTGATTACAGCCCGAATTGTTTATAATCAAGGAGAACGTTTATTGTCGATCGGAGGAACAGGCATGAAAACGAAGTATGCCGCCGGCACGTCCCTCGCCGTCATGGCGGGCGGCTTTATATTGACGACGATCTTTACCAGCGAGCAGCACAACGCGCTGTCGCTGCTTCAAGGCGGCTTTGAAGCGGGGCTTGTCGGGGGAATCGCGGACTGGTTCGCGGTGACGGCCCTGTTCCGCCATCCTCTGGGGCTGCGGATTCCGCATACGAACCTCATCATCCGCAACAAGGACAAAATGGTCAACGCTCTCGTATCGGCGCTGGAAAACGAGCTGCTCAACAAGGAAAGCATCAGCGCGCGGCTTCGCCGGCTCAATCTCATCGGGGGAGCGGGCCGGTTCATCGTCAAGCAGCTGGCCAAGAGGTCCAACCGGGAAGCGGTGATCGGCGCCGCGATGGCCGTTGTGGAGCGGCTGCCGCTGGAACGGCTGTCAGCGTCCGTGCGCAGCGGGCTGGCCGGCTATGCGAGAGGCGTGGACCTTCGCCCGGCGGTGGAAGGAGCGGCATCTGCGATCATCCGCGACGGACTCGACGAGAAGGCGCTGGACTATGCGCTCGACCAGGCCGTCGACTGGGTGGCCAAGCCGTCTACCGGCAAGATGCTGGGAGAGATCGCTCAGAAGAAGCTGCAGGAGCTGCAGGTGGGCGGTTTCATGGGCTTTGCGGTCCAAGCGTTCGCGGGTTTCATGAACGAGGAGAAAATGGGTGCGATGCTTCAGCATATGCTGCTGTCCGGCATCAAGGATCTCGGCACCCCGGGAAGCAGGCAGCGCGACAACCTGCTGCTGGAATTCCGCTCGCGCGTAATCGGAATTGCGGAGGATGAGGAGAAGCTCGCGGCAGTCAAGGGCTGGCTCGAAGGCAAGGTCGATTCGGAAGAAGCGGAGGCGTTTTTTGTCGCCCGCCTGTCCGAGCTGAAGGCTTTTGTGCTGCAATGGCTGCAAAGGGACAAGGAAGAAGGCGGTCGAAGCCTCGTCCGCATCGCCCACGTTGCGAACGAGCGGCTTAAACGCGAGGAAGAGCTGGTCCGCAGCTGGGAGGAGCGCTTGTCGGCCGTCCTGGTGAGCACGATCGAGGCCAACCATTACCGGCTCGGATTGCTTGTCCGGGAAAACCTGAACAGCCTGGACAACAAGGCGCTGGTCGAGCTTCTGGAATCCAAGGTGGGAAGCGATTTGCAGTGGATCCGGGTCAACGGGGCGGTCTGCGGTTTCCTGGTGGGCATTCTGCTGACTTTGCTCGGCTGGGTAGTCTAGACGGGCGGGCAAGCGGAAGCTCGCGGGCTCTGCGGCTGCATGGAGTACGCTTGAATCGGATCAAGCCAAGCAGGAAATCATGAAAAAAGAAGCCGCCTTCCTTGAACAGGAGGGCGGCTTCTTGCGCGCTCTTGCTGCGAAGCTCGGCTGCGATCCGGAAGCTGCGTGCAAGCTTCGGTCAGTCTTCCGGCAGCCGCCTGCGCGGCTTCGCCTAGCCGGAGAACGATGAGCCGATAGGAAATCGGCAGGCGGACGAGGATTTCCGAGCCTTATCAACGAGTTCCGGTTACTTGTCCTCCTGGACAGCCCGGCTGTCGGCTCCGCTGCGGTCGTCGCCGGGATATTCACGTTCCTTGCTGCCGTGCAGGGCGCGGTTCTCATAGCCGAATCGATTCGGCTGCCTCTGCTCCGGCCGCCAAGGGGTGCTTTTTACCGGCTCCTCTTCATGGAGGACAGCTCCGTAAGGGCCTTCCGGAAACTCCTCGAACGTAAGGTCGTTGCGCTGCGACTCCACCGTAGATAAATCGGTATATTTCTCCCGACGCGATTCTTCTGTCGCGAAGTCGGTGTCGCCGCGCCGAATGTCGTTGTCCATCCTTCGTACAGCCCCTCTCTGCTGCCGGGGGATCATGCTCCCCTGCGTGAAGGCAGCTGTACTAGCTTTTCCCAATCAGTCGGTGAAATTCACTTCGCCGACGACAAGCGACAGGAAACCGCCAAGCTCGGACGCTTCTTCCTCGTCCAGCTTGAACGTATGTTCCAGATAGCCTTCCTCCTCCAGATCGTCCTGGCCGATGATGGCTGTCTTGCCGCTCTGCAGATCGGTGACGAGCTTTTTGCCGTAGAAGCGGTTGGTCGTCGTGACGGCCAGGTCGAAGCGCTTGAGGCCCGGCGTAATGAAGGTGACGAAACGAGTCGAGGTTTGCTCGGTCGAATCGGACATGAAATCATAATCTTTCAGCTGCAAGTGGATTCGTACCTCCTTCTTGTCCGATGTAAGGCGGGTCCGATCCAGTATAGCATGGATGTTGAGCGGCCGCCGCCTGCAAGGAGGATAAAGAAGGCGTTGCACAGGTGCCGGGCCGTATGATAGGATGAATGTACCAGAACAAGAACCGAACGACCGGGAGGAAGCACCTCTCTTGCCTGCATTTGCGGGCGGGAGAGGTGCTTTTTTGCGTTTGCAGACGATAGGAGTCTTGATCTGGACCACAATCGGAGGTGCGCGAATAATGCAGATCGTCTTTTTGAATTCATTCGAAAAACCGCTTGGAGACGGGAGAATCGACAACGCCCAGCTGTCCATCTGCGAGCAGCAGGGAACATGGTCCGTCGTATGGAACGGAGCCCGGCACGGCAGCGCGGAGCCCTCTTCCCTATGGTATGAGGGAAGCTCCTGGGAGGAGATGATCACCGCTTTCCGGCATGGGGTCGCGGTGCAGATGGGCGAGGGATTCACGCCGCTCATCGACGGCATGCTGGACGAGCGGCCGGCCGGCAAGGGAGGCGTCATTTCCATGCAGCAATGCTACGGAGAGCTTCATGCCGATCACGAGCTGTTCGAGGCGCTTCGCGACTGGAGGCGGATCAAGGCTTCCTCCGAGAAGAAATCGGCTTATCTGGTGGCGACGAACCGCACCTTGCTCATGATCAGCTCCTATGTCCCGCATACTCTCGAGGAGCTTGCCCAGATTCCGGGATGGGGACCGGGCAAAAGCCGCGAATATGGAATGGAGGTGCTGGAGCTTACGGGAGCTCGCAAGCAAGCAAGGGCGTTCCCGCTAAGCTGGGTGAGCGGGGCTCTTGAGCCGAAAGCCTATATCCAGTGGCTCTACAAGCAGAAGGAAACCAAATTCAAGAACAAGATGGACAGGCAGCAGTCGAGCCGTCTCATTCTGGAAGGAATCAATCAGGAGCGGTCATTGGAGCAGCTGCTGGCGGATACCGGCCTGCAGAGAAGAGAGCTCATGGAAAGGATTGAGCAGCTGGATCAGGAAGGCTATGATCTGGAGCCCTTGATCGCCAAGGAGCTGGAAGGAATATCGCAGGAGGAGCAGCAGCGCATTTGGGAAGCGCTGAAGGAGGAAGGGGACAAGTACCTGAAGCCGATCCTCCAAAAGGTTTATGGCACGGAGCCGGCACCCTCCGCCAAGGTCGACCTGATCTATGACCGGCTTCGCCTGGTGCGGATGCGGTTTCGCCGCAGCGCCGCCGGCGAAGCCGGCGGCCTCGAAGCGATGTAACGCAGACGCATGGCGTCATGCTGATGCCTTCATGGCAGCAAAAGGACGCCTGGAGTTGTCCAAGCCCGATTCAGAGAGGGCCGGGCGGGGCACGGAACCATTCCTCCATGCGGCGCACGAGAGCGGCGCGCAGCTCCGCCTCGCGCCAGCCGAAATCCTCAGCGGCCGCGGCCGATTGTCTGGCCCCAATGGATAGCGCCGCTTCGTCGCGGATGGCGGAAGCTCTCAGCCAGCGGACGACGATGGCAAGCAGGCTAGAGGCTGGAACCACAAGGTCAAGATAAGCTTCCCATGCCTGTCCAGACATTGCGACGGAATGCGGAGTCGATGAACCGGCTGAATGCAAGGATTTCAGCCCGTCTCTCCGGACTCTGGAGTAGGCTTCAGGGGCGAGGAAGCGCGAGGCGATCATGCTTTTGAGACCCCGGGGATCCTGCAGATGCCTCAAGACGGCCAGCATGCCTCGCATGCTCTTGTTCCAGTCATCCTTTTTGACGTAAGGAGCAAGATCCGCATGATGGACGGCGATCATGCACTCATAATTTTCGATTACAGCGTCCGGCAGAGGACCGGCGGCGGCCTGAAGCATCCATGCGTCGAGCCTGGCATCGGACTCTGGGCTTGCATGCATATCCAGCGACTGGTCATCCACGTTCAAGCGGCGTCTGATGGCTTCATATCCGTTGGGAGAGAGACTGCCGTCGGGCTTCATGCCGGCATCAAGGAGCAGATGGAGGATGAAACCGAGCGTGTAGACGACGGCTTCGTCTGTCTCCGGGCCATCGAGAGAACGTCCGGAGACTCCGTCGAGCAGATCCAGCAGCACGGGCAGGGGATTCTGCCGATGAAGCCGGTCGGCCAGCACGTGCATGAGAGATCGTCTCGGCCATGGCATCAGCCGGTGGCAATAAAGAAAATCCGGGCCCAGGCATCCCAGGATGAAGCCTCTTTCCAGCTCCGGCGAAGACAGCAGGCGCTGCTCCCCGGACGTCTCAAGCACCAATCGGCCGAACCGGATATGGGTCCATATACCAGGCATGAGTCATCCTCCGCCTTTCCAAAATTAGAACCAAGCTCACCTTGACGTTATAGGTCTTTAGTAGCGTTAATGGTTATATTGGTATACTTGCACTAGTTAATTTAGTATAATTGCTACCAATATAAGGTTGACGTGAAACTTGGTCTATAAGGAGCTTAAGTGCCGATGAGAGCCGAATTTATCAATCCGTTCCTGGAGTCCGCAGTCATGGTATTGGAACAGGTCGTCCAGATCAAACCTATGCCTGGGCCAATCGGCCTGAAGGTGCTGAGCGGCGCCAACGATTTTTTATGGATTCGAATTCAATTGATCGGTCAAGTGAGCGGAGATATCATGTTCGGCATGAGCGAGGTGGATGCCTTGAACATCGTTTCGGCGATGATGGGCGGTTTCCAGGTCGACGCGCTGGACGAGATCGGCCGCAGCGCCATATCGGAACTGAGCAATATGATCAGCGGCAATGCCAGCACGAAGCTGTCCAGCCAGGGAGTTCATGTGGATATTACGCCTCCGGCGCTGCTGCAGGGAGCGGAGCTTGATTTCCTGGATAGGCGCCAGGCGCTGTCCGTGCCTCTGATTCTCGAAGGAATCGGCCAACTGGACATCCAGGTATTACTTGCATCGTAACATAAGCCTGCCGGCTGCGCCGTTTTTTTTGCTATGGGCGGAACATAGGGCTAAGGACGAAAGCGCAGCAACAGCTTTTTCCAGGCCAAAAGGAAGCTCCCCAGGGAGCTTTTTTTTGTGGCTTCAGCGGTCGGGGACGAGACCGGATCTAGAGAGCGGGCGGATGCCTTCTTCGAGATGGGAGCAAGCCGCCCGGCTTTGCTATCATATCGCTTATAAAGTACACTTGTAGCAGGTGATAACAATGATTCGCGACAAAGTAATCGTGGTTACAGGAGCGACCAGCGGCATCGGGGTGCTGATCGCCCGCAGGCTCGCCGCCAAAGGCGCCATTCCGGTTTTTTGCGGACGCAGCGAACAAAGGCTTGCTGCGGCGGCTGCATCCATTTCGGGCCGCTGCGGCAGCAGGCGGCTGGACGTGACGGACAACGAGGCGGTCCAGGCCGTGATGGACAGCGTGCTCCGAGAGTTCGGCCGAATCGACGTGCTGATCAACAATGCCGGCTTCGGTCTATTCAAGACTTTTGCCGACAGTACCGTTCAGGAATTTGAATCCATGATGGATACGAATTATATGGGCCTCGTGAGATGCACCAAGGCCGTTCTTCCCTCCATGCTGGACAATCGAAGCGGACATATCATCAATATCGCTTCGCTGGCCGGCAAGCTCGCGACGCCGAAATCAAGCGGTTATTCGGCCAGCAAGCACGCGGTCGTCGGCTTGACGGATGCTTTGCGGCAGGAGGTAAGAGGTCGGGGCATTTTCGTGTCCGCCGTCAATCCCGGTCCCATCGATACGCCTTTCTTCGATCAGGCCGATCCCGACGGTTCTTATGTCAAGAACGTAAGCTGGCTCATGCTGAAGCCGGAGAAGGTTGCGGACCGCATTGTGCATCTGGTCGAGAAGCCGCGTGCGGAGCTTGATCTGCCTTGGCTTGCTGCCGCCGGAGCGAGGCTGTACCGGCTGTTTCCGAGATTGGCTGACCGGATCGCCGGACCGATGCTGAACAAGAAATAATGCATCCGCCTTCGCCTGAGCAAGGGGAGGCGGTGCGAACAAGGAGAACTAGACAAGATGTCATTGGATACTTGGAAGCAGCTTGGAATTGAAGAAGCCGCAGCCGGCAAGCTGGCGGAGAACGGCATCGGGGAGCCGACCCCTATACAGGCGAAGGCCATCCCTCTCCTGCTGGAAGGCAGGGATGTGTCGGCCGGATCGCAGACGGGAACGGGCAAAACTCTCGCCTACATGCTGCCGCTGCTGCAGCGGATCGATTCGGCGAGCAAGTCGGTGCAGGCCGTCATCCTTTCCCCTACCCAGGAGCTTGCGATGCAGATCGTGCGTGTGGCGGAAATGTACGGCGAGGCCTATGGAGTCCGCGTGCAGCAGCTGATCGGGGGAGCCGCGGTCAAAAGGCAGATCGAGAAGCTGAAGCTGAATCCGCAGCTTGTCATCGGAACGCCTGGGCGCATCCATGAGCTGCTGAAGCTGAGAAAGCTCAAGATGTCCGAAACCCGGACGATCATCGTCGACGAGGCGGACCAGGTTTTCGGGCTCGGTTCGACGAGCGAGGTGGAGACCATTTTGTGGGCGGCGCCCAAAGACAAACAGGTCGCTTTCTTCTCCGCCACCTATCCGCAGGTTCTGAAGACGCTGGAAAAGCGGTGGATGAAAAATCCGGAGCGCGTCGACATCGAGCCTGCCCAGCGCGTATCCGGCACGATCGAGCATGCGTTCATCGGCTGCGAATGGCGCGACCGCCTGGATACGGCCCGCAAGCTCATCCGGCTGCTCAACCCCGCCTCGGCGCTGCTGTTCATCAACGATACGGACCAGATCGCCAACTATGAGGCCAAGCTGTCCTATGAAGGCTTCAATGTCGAGACGCTGTACGGCGATGCCAACAAGCAGCGCCGCGCCGCTACGCTGGCGAGATTCCGCGAAGGGCGCTGCCAGCTGCTGCTGGCCACGGATGTCGCGGCGAGGGGGCTTGATATTCCCGGACTTCCGCTCGTCATCAATCTCGAGCCTCCTGCAGACGCGGATCAGTATGTCCACCGCTCCGGCCGTACGGGCCGGATGGGCCGGGAAGGCCGGGTGTTCACGATCGCGGCGCCGGGCGAACGTTATCTGATCGACAAGTACAAGCGCAAGCTGGATGTCGATATTCCGGAGCTGGCCATGTACAAGGGCAAGCTGGTCGATCCGGCGGATGTCCGCCGCAGGCCGTCTCCTGCGAGAGAAGGTGCGGCTCCATCGCAGAAGGCCGGCACGACACCGTCGAGAGGAGCTGCGGCTTCATCGCAGAGGGCCGGCACGACACCGTCGCGGACGCCGCTGCTGGATCAGCTGTCGGGATCCGGTTCCGGCCAGAAGCGGCGTGCTCCGCTGGAGTCTCCTCCCGCTCAGGAGCAATCTGCTCCGCTGCAGTCCCGCCCCGTACAAGAGGCGGGATCCGCACGGGGCTTCACTGCAGGGCAAAAGCCGGCATCAGCCGCCAAGGCTGCCGTCTCCGGAGTCCGGGCAGCGGGCAGCCGGAGCAAGGCGCCGGATTCTGCCGGCGGAGAGCCGGCAGAGTCGGACCGCAGGCGCGAGGCGCAGCCTGCCGCGGGAGGCGTCAAGCCGAAGGCGGCGGCATCTTCGGGGCCGGCAGCCAAGGCGCGGAAAGCCAAGGCGGACAAGAACAAAGGGGCCCCGAAATGGCTGAAAGCCAAGCGGGACCAGCCCGATCAATAACGACTCCGGCGTTGCAAGCCGGGATTTCCAGCTTTCAGGCAGACAGGCTTTCGCAGCGTAGGATGCGGAAGCCTGTTCCTGCACATTCTGCAGGCACGGGAGGAAACGATAGTGGCAGAAGCATTCGCAGAGGAAAATGTGCTGCAGGTCAGTCATCTTGTAGGAGGCTACAGTCCGCGCAGGCCGGTCTTGCATGATCTGGATTTTACGGTCAGGCGAGGGGAGATGATGGGGCTGATCGGCCTCAACGGAGCCGGCAAAAGCACGGCAGTCAAGCATATTCTGGGCTTGATGGCGCCGCAGCAGGGAGAGGTCCGGATCCGCGGCGTCAAGCTGGAGGAGCAGCCGGAACGCTATCGGGGAGCATTCGCTTATGTACCGGAATCGCCGGTGCTTTTCGAGGAGCTCACTGTGGAAGAGCATCTGCGGATGACGGCGATGGCTTACGGCTTGCAGGAGGAGGATTACCGGGAAAGATCGGAGAAGCTGATCGCGGAATTCCGAATGGGTCCCAAGCGCGGCTCGCGGGCTGCGCATCTGTCCAAAGGGATGAAGCAGAAGGTCATGCTCATGAACGCTCTGCTGGCCCGGCCGGATCTGTACATCATCGACGAGCCGTTTCTCGGCCTCGATCCGCTCGGCATCCGCTCGCTGCTGGAGCGGCTTGTGGAAGAGAGGGAGCGCGGGGCGGCCATCCTCATGAGCACGCATATCCTCTCGACGGTCGAGGCTTATTGCGACCGCTTCATGATCCTGCACCAAGGTCGGGTCAAGGAGCTCGGGACGCTGGCGCAGGTCAGAAGCTCGCGCGGAGCCGAGGGACAATCGCTGGAGAGCATCTTCTACGGCATCGTGGAGGAGAGTGACGCCGATGGGCGAAACGCTTGAAGCGATCTGGAAAAAGAGGCTTCCGCCTTTTACCGCAACTCCATGCCCTATGTCGGCTATATGCTCCGGAGCGGCGTTCCGCTCGTCCTTTTCCTTCTCCTCATCGTAAGCGCCGTCTACTATACGGAATTCATCAAGCAGGTGCCGGCCGACTTTCCCGCCGTCGCCGCAGGCGCTGTGCTGCTGACGCCGGTTGTCGCCTGGAGCCCTTTGCGGACTTGGCTGCAGCCTGCCGATATCGTCTTTCTCATGCCTAGGGAAGCGCATATGGACGCTTATATCCGGAGATCGTTCCGCCATAATCTTCCGGGAGGGCTTGCGCTTGCCGGCATTGTCCTGCTGCTGTTCTGGCCGGTGCTGACAGGGGCGGCCGAATCGGCCGACGCCTGGAAGCCCGATCTTTGGAATCACGCTTGCCGCCGTGCTGGTCATGWARGCGGCCWTTTTATGAATGTCGGCTTTGCGGCTTATGCCCTCATTATATCGAGGCCTATTCGAGGCTCACAGGAACGGATTTGCGCGAATTGTTCACCCTGTATGGATTTTATCCGCCGATCTTCACATTCTTTAGCCGTACATTCACTCTATTTA
>NZ_CBRA020000219.1:0-15228 GCF_000469945.2 Paenibacillus sp. P22
TCGCGGCAGCGAAGTCGTCCACCGCCGCTGAGCCGTCCGCCAATGCGGCAGAAACGCCGGCTGCCGGCCAGCCGCGTTATTATGCGGACGGGACGCTCTCCGCCAAGCTTCCGTACCCGCAGGAGCTGCGGCTTCAGGGCATTTACGCTTCCCAGGCATCCTATTTCAATCTCGGCACCCGCTGGTCGGTGCAGCAGTCCGTGCTTCACCTCGATATCCGGGCAAGCCGCAAAGCCTCGCTCAGCTCCCTGACCGTCGAGATCAACGGCAAGCCGGTACATTCGGCCGCTCTGAGCGGTTACGGCGAGACCGGCAAAAGGCTCGATGTAGCCGTTCCGGCCGATGCCTGGCGTTCCGGCAGCAATGAGATCCGCTTATGGCTCGGCAATAAGGAATTCGGGGAAATCGGATTTTGTGTCGACGAGCGGGACAAGGACAACTGGCTGACCGTCCAGAAAAGCTCCTGGCTGGAGATCGGCTACCGCACCGAGCTGCCCTCCCTCGAGCTGTCGCAATTCCCTTATCCGTTTCTGAAAGATGCAGGCGACACATCGGGCACCGGCACCTCCATCGTCCTTCCCGACCAGCCGGACGAAGCGGAGACGGCGGCCGCCCTTCAAGCCGCCGCTTCCTTGGGCTCCTATGCGCCGGACGGCCTCGTCGGACTTCATATGGACAAGCATGCGGCAATCGTTGCCGGAGACCATCGGAACGATCATCTCATTTACGTAGGCCGGTTGTCCGAAATGCCCGAGGAAATCCGTTCCGCGGCGCCGCAGGAGGCGGTATCCCGCATCGGGGAAGGGCCGGTGCTGTTCCGGACCGTATCGCCCTACAATCCGAACCGCATCCTGATGGTCATCGCCAGCGGAGACGATTCCTCCGTTCTCGACACGGCGGCCCGGCTGCTGCAGAACAAGGACATGACCTCGCAGCTGAGCGACTCGTCCGCGCTCATTCCGGCCGGCACGGACATCAATCTGGCCTCCGGCCGATTGACCGGCGATACATGGACGCTGGAGCAGCTCGGCTACGACAACGGGCTGGAAGTAAGAGGGCCGCTGCGCCAGCAAACGACGTTCGACATCAAGCTTCCATCCAACAAGCTCGTCGTTCCGGGAGCCAAAGCGAAGTTCCAGCTCCGGTATGCCCGGAACCTGAATTTCGGCCAGTCCCTCGCGACGCTGTATGTGAACGGAATTCCGGCCGGCAGCAAAAAGCTGGATGCCTCCAAGGCGGACGGCGATGTGTGGGAAGTCAATATTCCGAGCCGCGCGGCCAAGCTGTCGTATCTGGAGTTCTCGGTTGCGTTCGACCTGCAGATGAACGATTTGAGCTGCGCGCCGACGGGAGAGCAGACTCCGTGGGCCTATGTCGATCCGTCCTCCTCCGTCAGCCTCCCGGCCAAGGATGAGCGCTCGATGCTTCTGGATTATTATCCTTGGCCCTTCATCAAGAACGGCAAGTGGAACGACGCGGCTTTCGCGCTTCCTTCCGATCCGGACGGAGACGACTACTCGCTTCTGGCCGGAGCCGCTTCTTATCTGGGCCGTTCCCTCACCGACAACAGCGCTTCCCTGAAGGTGCTGTCCGAAGGAAAGTGGAATCCAACCCGCGACAAGGGTGTCAATGTCATCGCGGCCGGCACGCCTGCCAGCCTCCCGGCGCTCAAAGCGTTGAACGGAAGCTTATGGTTCCGCTATGATTCTTCCTTCAGCTATTTCATATCCAATGAAAAACGGAGGCTGCTGCCCGAATTCGCCAAGCAGCTCGTTTCCTTGCAGCTAATTCCGTCTCCGGCGGACCCGGAAACGGCCGTGCTGGCCGTCACGGCTCCGGACGAGCGGAATTTGGCGCTCGCAGGCAAGTTTCTCGCACAGGATAAAAATGCCTCCGGCCTGATCGGCAACGCCGTCCTGATCAACCGCTGGGGAGAAGCGACCAATCATGCCTTCAGCGGCGACGACAGCTACAGCCTGAGCGAGAAAGTGAATCTGAGCACCGGACAAGCCCGGCTGTTCACGATTCTGTTCGGCACGGTGCTGCTTCTCCTGATCGCGGGAATCGTCTTCTATCTGCGCAAATACAGAAGGAGGTAGCGCCTGTGTTCCCGATAGGACGCCTCGTGAAGATGCTGCTTGCAGCGGGTCTGGCTGCGGCGGCTTTTGCAGCCGCGGTATGGATGTGGACGTCATCCCAGCCGAAGGAGAAGACGGACTTCCTGAGCCTGAAAGTCAAATCGGCCAACCTGTCGGTCGATTACGATCCGGAACAAGTGCTGGAGGATGCCGGCAGGCTTGGTCTGAACACGGTCAATGTTCCGGTCGTCGTCGAAGTGAGCGATGTGCGCTCGAGCGACATGACGCTGGACGAAGCCAGCCTGAACAAGGCCATCGAGCTCATTCCCCGGCTTCAGAGCCGAGGCATGCGGATCATCGTGGAGCCTTATCCATGGATCAATCGAGGCAGGGAGGTGGAGACCGACTGGAATCCGGATCATCTCGATGCCTTTTTCGAGCAGTGGCGGAGCAGAGTGCTTGTTCCGCTCGCACGCCGGGTTGCCGAGCCTTATCACGCCGATGCGATGATCGCCGGCTCCAATCTCGTGCATCTGGAGCGGTTCGGCGGCGAATGGAGCTCCATGCTCCAGCAGCTGAGAGGCGAGTACAGCGGACTTCTGACGTATAAAACCAATTGGTGGTATACGGCTGCCTGGGACAAGGCCAGCACGGCCGCTTACGAAGCCAAGCGGGACAACCCGCTCTGGGCGGATACCGACTTCATTACGGTCGCGGCCTATTTCGAGCTGTCCGAGCGTCCGGTCAATACGGCCGGACAGCTGCTGTCGGCATTGAGCTCCACCGAAGTGAACGGCCGCGGCCAGGATGTCGTGAGCGAAGTCATGGCATTGTCGGGCAAATGGGGCAAGCCGGTCTACTTCGGCGAGCTCGGGTTTCCAGCCCGCGAATATGCGGCGAAAGAGCCCTGGAATCCATCCCCTTCGGACGTGGAGGACGGAGGCGAGCAGGCAAGGCTGTTCCAGGCTTACCGGGAAGCCTTCTCCGGCAAGCCTGGGTTCATGGGCTTCTCGGTATTCGCAATCGGCGAGAAAAGCAAGGACAAGCATTATTATCCTTCGGACGATAGCGCGAAAGTGATCCGAGCCTGGTAAGGCTCGCCAACGTCCTGGCTTGGCCGATGCATACCTTAAGCCTTTTGACAAGTTATATTTGTTACTATTTTTGAGGGGAACGGCTTCGGTATAATGGAAGCATTGAAAGGAGCGCTTACACCATGCCTATTCAAATCATCACAGACAGCGGTTCTGATCTCCCGACCGACTTCATTGCAGCCCATTCCATTACCATCGTTCATCTTCCCGTCTCGTTCCAGGACGAGCTTATGCCGGATGACACGGATGCCGCAAGCTTTTATGCCCGCATGCGGGCATGCCCGGAGCTTCCGCGGACCGCAAGCCCAAGCCCGAACACGTTTCTGGAAGCATATAAGGCCGTAGAACCCGGCCGCGACATTCTGGTCGTCAGCATGTCCTCGAACATCAGCAGCACCTATCAGTCCGCCTTGATCGCCAAGGGGCTGTACGAGGACGAGGGCCTGCCGAACCGGATTGAAATCATCGACTCCAAAACCTTTTCCGGCGGCCTGTCCCTGGTGGTGTCCCAGGCGGCCGAATGGGCCCGCACCTGCTCCAGCCTCGACGAGCTCAAGGACAAGGTCAGCAGGCTTGCGCTTGAGACAAGCGCTTTCTTCACGCTCGACAGCCTCGAGAACGTCATCAAGGGCGGAAGGCTGAGCAGGCTTGCCGGCGGCGTGGCGTCGGTGCTCAACATCAAGCTGCTGCTCAAAATCAATGAAGAAGGCGTCGTCGAGGTCGAAGAGAAGACGCGCGGCTTCCGCAAAGCGCTGAACTCTTTGCTCGCAAGGCTCGAAGACAAGCAGCACGACTACGAGAACGGTTTTGTCGCGATCGTCCACAGCAACTGCGAAGTGCTCGCTCTCGAATTCAAGGATCGGGTGCTGGAGAAGCATCCGTTCAAGAAGGTGCTGTTCTCCAGCATGGGACCTGTCATGGGTACTTATGCCGGCGAAGGGGGCATCGGCGTCGCGTTCTGATGTCAGCCTATAGAGGGAAATGAAGGGGGGCGGCCGCCGCTCCCTTTTTTGGCTTGGAAGGGCTTGATCGGCCGCAGCGGACAGAAGAAAGGAGGCGTGCAGGACATGCTGGCCAAACAGCGCTACATCAAAATGGAGCGGGTTTTGAACGGCTCCGGGATGGACACCGTCGTTCTCGAGCTGGACTTGCTGCTGGACGGGGAAACGATAATCGCCGAAGGCAGAAGCTTCCCCTTGAAGGACGTATACGACATTTCGTATCGGATCGTCGGCGGACAGCTCGGCATCCTGTATCTGCATACGAGCTCCGGAGTCTATCCGTTCAACGTGGAAGAGGATCCGGCCGCCTTCATCCTTGCTTTCAAGAGAACGGCTTCGCGGCGCTAGGGCAGGCCGCCTTGTCGGCTGCGAAACGGCTTCAAGGCCGAGTCCGCCGACCGCGGCATATCCGCCGGATGCCTTCATGCGGAGCTTTCCGCCGTCTCTGCCGGCCGGAGGACCTGCCGGATGCATGTGGACCTTGCCCTGCCGTCATGATCAAGGTATCCAAGCAGCCGAGCGGCTTGTTCACGCTAGCCTTCCTTTCCGACGAGCGGCAGGCCCTTTCACGGCCTGCAGGGACTATTTGGAGCATCGGGCGCTTCGCGGCGGAGACCGGCAGCAGGCAGCAGGCCAAAGCGTCAAGCGGACGGAAAGCAGCCTGGCCTGGCCCGCGAATGATTTTCTTTCAGACTGCAGTCAGCAAGATCCCGCTCGTCCCGGGCAAAGGGAGGAGCGGGATCTTCTTTTATTTCTCCAGTTCGATATATTCTCTCGCCAGCTTCCACTGTCCGTCTTCCAGCCTCCATACGAACATGAACAGCGCCGGATGCGGAGTGCCCTCCACCAGATTGATCTCCCTGCCGAGGACGAGAACTTCCTCGCCTTCCCTGCGCTCCTGGACATCCGAGATTTCATAGCTCTTCGAAGCTTCCCCGTATTGGCTGAGCACGCCTTCCAAATCGTAGCCGAACCCGTACTGATCCGGCCGCTCCAGTCCCGAATGCGCCCAATAACCGGCAAAGCCCGGCGACATCATGGCACGGATCGCATCGGCGTTTTTGCTGACGAAACCGTCATTCCAAGCCTGGAAATACTTGTCCATCACGGAATAGATCCCATGCAAGCTTATCCCCTCTTTCATTCCATTATATTCCATGAGTATATCATGGATTTCCCGCCCGCGGCTCGGCTGGCATGCATGGTAGGGAGGATAGTTGCGGATGCCGGCTTCGGCATCTTCTTTTGCGCTGCCGATGGATGGTTTTGGCAATAAAGCGCATACTACGCCTGACGACATGATCAAGGAGGAGCAGACTGTGAAGCGTCAGCTGAGAAAGGAATGGCTGGATGAAGAGGAGGCTCTGTCGCAGGAGGAACTGGAGGCAAGCTTGCTGGAAGTTTGGGCGGTCAATCGATGGCTCGGGGGCAATCCGCCCCTCTTCCGGCATCTGGGCAGGCTGCTGACGGGCTTGAGAGGAAGCGCGTCTCCCGTCCGAGTGCTCGATGTGGCGACAGGCATGGCCGATCAGCCGCTCGCTCTGTGCCGGTGGGCGGAGAAACGGGGCATTCCGCTCGAGGTGACCGGAGTCGAGATCAGTCCATCCATCGCAAAGCTGGCCCGCAAGCGGACAGGAGGGCATGCGTCCATCACCATTCATGAAGGAGATGGACGCCATCTTCCCTATGGCGACGGAGCTTTCGATATTGCGTTCAGCAACCTCGCCCTGCATCATATGAGCGACGAGGATGCCGTCTCGATGCTGCGGGAGATGGATCGCGTGACGAGGAAGGGCTGGATCGTCACGGATTTGGAACGGAGCCGTACGGCATACGGCATCGCGAGGCTGCTCGCCAAGCTGGTGTGGCGAAGTCCGGTGACGCGGCATGACGGTCCGTTGTCCGTCCAGCGGTCGTTCACGGCGGCGGAGGCTCGCAGGCTGCTAGCCGCCGCAGGGCTTGATGCGACGGTCAAGCGCCACTTCCCCTACCGGCTGGCGCTGCTCAGCCGTGTATGACGTGCTCGTGGCGGGAGCCGGCCCTGCCGGAAGCGCGCTTGCTTGGACGCTTGCGAGAGCCGGGCTGAAAACGGCTCTGCTGGAGGCGCGGCGGCATCCCAGAGGCAAGCCCTGCGGAGAGTCGCTGAATCCAGGCGCCGCAGCCGCCTTGGAAAGGCTGGCCGGGAAGCAGCGCTTCGCCGAAGGCGGAGCGGCAGGTCCGGCCCAGACGTTCGGTCATCCGCTGCGCGGCTGGCTGCTGCACTGCGGGACCGCGAGCATGGAAGCGGAGTTTCCTGGCGGCGCAGCGGGGTTTAGCTGCCGCCGCGATCAGCTGGACGGCTGGCTGCTGGAGCAGGCGGAGCTTGCCGGCGCCGAAGTGCTGCAGGAGCATCGCGTACGGAGGGCGATGCGCGGCGATGACGGCGGCTGCCTCGTGGAGGGGGAGGCAGGCGGCGGCACCTTCCGCATTCGAGCCCGTTATGTAGCGGGCGCGGACGGCATCCGCTCCGCCGTCGCCCGTTCATCCGGACTTGGAGCTCCGTGGGGGGCGCTGCGCAAAATCGCCATTACGGCGCGAATGAGCGGCATCGAACAGCTTCGCGACAGGGTGGAGCTGCATCTGAATGAAGGCTCGACCCTTGGAATCGCCCCGCTCAAAGGAGATGCCGCCAATGTCACGCTTGTCCTGCCGGCAGGCTCGGCATGGGCGGAGGAAGGCAGGAACAAGAGCGCCGCCATGCTTAGGGAGCTGTCGAGGCGCCCCCGGCTGGAGGGACGCTGCCGTCACGCCGTCCTGGAGGATGAGCCTCTCGCATGCGGCCCGTTCCATCAGCCCATTCCGCAGCCGGCCTCCGGACGCATCGTACTTGTCGGAGATGCGGCCGGTTATTACGATCCGCTTACCGGCCAGGGCATCTATCGGGCGCTTAGGAGCGCCGAGCTGGCCGCGCCGCTGCTGCTGCGGGCGCTCGAAACCGGAGACGAGCGCCAGCTCAGCGTGTATGGACGGCTCTATCGGAAGGAGTTCGCCGCTGCAGCGGCTCTCCAGCGGGTGATCGAATTCGGAGCGGCGCGGCCCCGATTGTTCGAGGCTTCCATCCGGATATTGGGCCGGACGCCCGGAGCCGGGAGCCGGCTCGCTGCATGGATCGGCGATTGCGGCAGCGTTACTTGACTGGATTCGACAGCTAATTCCGAAGGAGGAGTGCAGCGATGCATACGTATAATGAGATTTACATCCATAGAGCGCCTGACGAGGTGTTCCCTTACGCAAGGGATGTCGATCAGTGGCCGGTTCATTTGCACCACTACCGCTCCGTGTCGTTTCGAACCGGAGCCCCTGATTACGGCATCGTGGAAATGGCCGCATGGAGGCATTTCGGCAGGCTGCGCTGGCCGGTGTGGTGGGTGAGCAGGATGGAATCGAGGGAAGCCGAGAGCCGCATATTGTACCGTCATATCGAAGGGGTGACAAAGGGCATGGACGTGGAATGGAGGCTGGAGCCGAGCGGGGAAGGAACAAAAGCGTCCATCGTGCATGAATGGGATCGTCCGCCGGTAGGCGGTCTGGCCGCAAGAGGAATCATAGGGCCGGCCTTCGTGCAGGTCATCGCGGACCGGACCTTGGCAGGAATCAAATTCGCGGCGGAAGCCGCCGGAATGGGGCATCGTTCATGAGCGACCGCAGGGCAGTCATTACGGGTATCGGATGCGTGACGCCGATCGGCACTGGAGCCGAATCTCTTTGGGAAGGGGTGCGCCGGGGCGAGAGCGCCGTCGGTCCGATCGACCGCTTCGTTCCGGAAGGCTTGAAAAGCCGGATTGCAGCGCAGATCAAGGACTTTCGGGCCGAAGACTATATGGACCGCAAACGGGCGCATCGCACCGACCGGTACTCGCAGCTGTCGATCGCATCCGGCCGGATGGCGCTGCGGCATGCGGGCATCGAGGCCGGAGCGCTGGATCCGGAGCGGACGGGCATCTTCATGGGAAGCGCGCTGGGAGGCATCTCCTATGCCGAGGAGCAGTGCAGCCAGTACATGGCCGGCGGTTACCGGAGCGTGTCGCCGACGCTCGGCTTCTCCGTCTTCGGAGGAGCTTCCTCCTGCAACATGGCGATGGAATTCGGCTTCAACGGCCCGAACGAGACCAACTCGATGAGCTGCGCTTCGGGCGCTGTGGCGATCGGCAGGGCGCTCCAGGCCATCCGCCGCGGCGAAGCCGACGTCATGCTCGCGGGAGGCGCGGAGTCTCCGCTCTCTCCGCTGTCGTTCGGAGCCTTCGATCTGCTGCGCGCGATGTCGACCCGCAACGACGAGCCGGGAAGGGCCAGCCGCCCGTTCGACCGCACGCGGGACGGATTCGTCATGGGGGGAAGGGGCGGCTGTGCTCGTCATCGAGGAGGAAGGCCATGCCCGCGCCAGGGGAGCCCGCATTCTGGCGGAGATCAGCGGCTTCGGCGTGACGAACGACGCCCATCACATGAGCGCTCCGCTCCCTTGCGGAACGCAGGCCCAGCGCGCGATGAGGCTGGCGCTGAACGATGCGGACATGCTGCAGGAGGAGGTGGGCTACATCAACGCCCACGGTTCTTCGACGCTGCTCAACGACGTGACCGAATCGAAAGTCATCCGCAGCGTATTCGGCACCCGTCCGGTGGCGGTCAGCGGCACGAAAGGGCTGTACGGCCATCCGCTTGGAGCGTCGGGAGCGATTGAAGCCGCCATCACCTGCCTGTCTCTGCATCATGGATGGCTGCCGCCGACGGCCAACTTGACGGAACCTGACGAGGAGGCCGATCTCGATCTCGTTTACGGCCATGGACGGGACAAAAGGCTGGATGCGGCTCTGTCCAATTCCTACGGCTTCGGCGGCATCAACGCGACGCTCGCATTCCGCAGCCGATAGGTTCATTGGAACCGAAAAAAGCTTCCCCTGACCATCTTATCGAAGATGAAGGGGAAGCTTTTCGTCTATTTCTGGCTTCAATCGCTATTCGGCGATATCCGCCCAGAACTCTTCGTCGGCGTCCAGCGTAATCTGGGAACGATAGACCCGCATGCCGTACTCCTTGAACATGTACTGCTCGATCGCTTCCTTGAGGTTGGCCTCGACGAGATAATGCGATCGGTCGCCGATAAAGACTTCGGCGGAGAAGCCGTATTCCTCGTCCCAGCCGAGCTGCACCTCGACCTGCGAAGGCTGGAGCCCGCGCCGGCTGGATTCGCTGAGGCATACGGCGTTGATGATTTCGTCCGTCAGAATCCGCATCGGCGATCAGTAAGGCCCGCGGCGATCGTCGGTCGCGGCCTTGCGCTTGTTGCGGAAGTGGACGACGATGGACCGGATGACCATGAACAGGATGTAGATCGCGAGCAGGTTGATGATCAGGCCGAAGAAGTCGCCCATGAAGCCCATGCCGGAGAACATGCTGCCGAACATCAGTCCCGCCAGGCCGCCGATCATGAGGCCCTTCATCATGCCGCCGCCGCTGAAGAAGCCGCGGTTCGCCGTCGTGCCGGCTGCCGCTCCTGCGGCCGGGGTTTTATTGGTGTCCGCCCGCTGTACGTTCTCGGTCGATTTTTTTGGAGTCTGCGTAAAGCTCTGGCGCGGAGATTTCATGCCGCCGCGCTTGGCGTCAACCGTTCCCGCCGCCGTGAAGGCGAACAGAACCGTAAAGGCCAGCATCAGAATAAATCCTTTTTTCATGTCGTGAAGAGTCCCCCTCCGAGTGGTAAGTGATGGTATGAACGCCGGGTTCTCGGCAAGAACCTCCATTGCGTTTGGGTGTGTATACGTCTATGATGATAGTCGGGTTTCATTTTTATGTAGATGCAAATGAGATTTAATTCACAATCTGCCGTTGGTGCAGGCTGGACATTATAGATTAGGAAGGCTGGCAAGCATGATGCTGATCTCCCACAAATACCCCGATGCCTATATCCGATATCTCGCAGAGTTCCACGGGACAAGGGATTACTTCGAATGCCACGAGATTCTGGAGGAATACTGGAAGGAGCATCCCGGCGACGAGCAGGCCCAGCTCTGGCACGGACTGATTCAGATTGCCGTCGGTCAATACCATCTGCGGCGCGGCAACCGGGAAGGAGCCCGCAAAATGCTGCGCTCCGCCTGGGAAAGGCTGTCGCTGCCGCTGCTGGAGCAGGCGGGACTTGACGGCGGCTTGCTTCGCAGACAGCTGGACGAGGCCGCCTCGCTGCTGGAGCGGGGCGAGGGAATTCCTTACTCCGGCTGGATGCTGCCGATCCGCGATCTCGAGCTGGCGGCTGCCTGCAAGGAACGCTGCGCTGCGGAAGGGCTGGATTGGTGCGGCGATATCGTGGCAGGCGATGAGCTGATTCACCGCCATCTGACGCGCGACCGCAGCGAAGTCGTACAAGCGCGGGAGCAGTCGCTCCGGCTTAAGAGAGCAGCGGCGCGAGGCGGAGGCTGACCGCTGCGAGACCGAACAAAAAGGCTTATCCGGATCGGGCTGCGGCCCGATCCGGATAAGCCTTTGCTGGTTTGCGGGTTATTCTGCGGCAGGCGCGGGCTCCGCATTTCTCAAAAATTCGTATCCTTCCGTCACGAGATCGAGCTTGCCTGTCTGAGGATGGATGATCATGCCGTGCACGGGCGTGCCCGGAGGGAGCAGAGGGTGGTTGCGGACGATGCTTACGCTCTTCTCGACGCTCGACCGCACATTGTCGAAGCCGGTCAGCCAGCGGGTGAAATCGACGCCGGAATGCTTCAGCGTGCGGATCGTCTGGGAAGGCACTCCCCGATCCACCATTTTGCCGATCATGCTGTCCGGATTGATGCCCGTCATGCCGCAGTTGTAATGGCCGATGATGAACACTTCATCCGCGTTCAGCTCATAGAGCGCGACCAGGATGCTTCGCATGATGTTGCCGAACGGCTGCGTGATGATGGCGCCGGCGTTCTTGAGGATCTTGGCGTCGCCGTTGCGGAGATTGAGCGCTCTCGGCAGCAGCTCCGACAGCCGCGCATCCATGCAGGTCAGGATGACCATTCGCTTGTCGGGGAATTTGTCGGTCAAATATTCCTCATACTTCTTGTCCTCGACGAATTTTTCGTTATAGGCAAGCATTTCCTGGAGATTGTTCATGATGCTCCCGACCTCTCTTTCGCACAGTTGGATTAGAAGGTGGCCGTTCCTTGCGGGAAGAACCGCAGGTCATGGCTGTAGATCTGGCTGTCGCTCGCCAGGATGAAGGCTTGTCGAGCCGGGTTGTAGTCCAGCTTCAGCTCGGGCTCGAAAAACACCTCGTATCTTTCCTCGTAGAGGAAAGGAAACGGGTCGCCTTCGCCGATGACGTCGCCGGGACTCGCCTGGCCGACGATGTGAAGGGCGGACACGCCGTTGACGACGCAGCCGCAGCCCTCCGTATCGTACACAAGCTTAAGGATGCCCTTCCCGTCCTCGAGATAAGGCTTCAGCGCCTCGACGGCGGCTGTCTTGAATGTGATGCGCATCTTCCGCCACTCCTTTGTCCGCGGCTTCCGAGCAGCCGGAGGCCCGGTTTGATTACCGTTGATTATAAGGTCTGTCCCCGCTATGATCAAGTATAGAACGCATAGAAGAAAGGGTGACGACCTGTGACGATATCTACATACGAAAGGACTTTGGCCGATTTCCGCGCTCTGGACCGGAAAATCCGGAATTACCATGAAGCCCAGGCCATTCTCGCCTGGGATCTGCGCACCGGCGCCCCCCGCAAAGGAATGGACGCCCGCTCCGAGGTGCTCGGCCAGCTGGCCGGCGAAGCGTTCAAGCTCTCCACCTCCGCCGAGATGGGAGAGCTCCTGCAGGCTCTCGAGCAGAAGGAAGCGCAGGCCGGCCTGGGCGAGATCGACCTCAAGCTGGTCCATGAAGTCCGGCGCCAGTACGACCGCAGCGTCAAGATTCCGGCCAAGCTGTACGAGGAAGCCGTCGTCCTGATCTCGCAGTCGGAATCCGCCTGGGAGGTCGCCCGCGGCAACAACGACTTCGCTTCGTTCGAGCCGTTCCTGGACAAGGTCATCGGGTATACGAACCAGTTCATCGATCTATGGGGGCCGAAGGCTACCCGGTATGATACGCTGATCGACGATTATGAGCCGGACATGACCGTCGCCGAGCTGGACAGCATCTTCAGCTCGCTGCGCGACGAGCTCGTCCCGCTGTCTTCGGCCATCGCGGGCTCGCCGAACAAGCCCTCCCGCGAATTTCTGAACCAGCTGTTCGACAAAGGCGCGCAGAAGGACTTCAGCCTGTTCATGCTCGGCCAGATGGGCTACGACTTCGAAGCCGGACGTCTGGACGAGACCGCGCATCCGTTCGCTACGGGAATCAATCTCGGCGACGTGCGGATCACGACGCGTTATCTGGCCGATGACGTGACGAGCGCTTTGTTCGGCACGATCCATGAGGGCGGACATGCGCTGTATGAGCAGAACGTCTCGCCGGAGCTCGCCGGAACTTCCCTGTGCGGCGGAACGTCGATGGGCATCCACGAGTCGCAGTCGCGCTTCTGGGAGAACACGATCGGCCGCAGCCGCCCGTTCTGGCACCGGTATTTCGGCGACCTCCAGAGCCGCTTCCCCGGCCAGCTGAACATCAGTCCGGAGGAATTCTACCGTTCGCAGAACACCGTCCAGCCTTCCCTCATCCGCATCGAGGCCGACGAGCTGACCTACAACCTGCATATCATCATCCGCTACGAGATCGAGAAGATGATCTTCAACGAAGGGGCGAAGGCATCCGATCTCCCGGCGATCTGGAACGACAAATACCGGGAATACCTCGGCATCACGCCGCCGGACAACGCTCAGGGCGTCATGCAGGACGTGCACTGGAGCGCAGGGCTGTTCGGCTACTTCCCGTCCTATTCCCTCGGCAACATGTACGCGGCGCAGATGGCCGACACGATGGAAGCCCAGCTTCCGGAGCTGTGGGAGCTGGTCGCGCGCGGCGAGCTGGCGCCGATCAAATCCTGGCTGACAGACCGCGTCCACAAATACGGCAAGCTCAAGACGCCCAAGGAAATCATTGTCGGAGCGACGGGCAAACCGCTGGACCCGAGCTACCTCGTGAAGTATCTGCGGGCCAAATACACGGATATCTACAAGCTGTAAGGAGCAAGCGGCGCCGAGCTGCTGTTGGCCCAAGGCAGCGACGCCTTGCCGGCTCCAAGCTCCGGCGCGCCGGGCTGCCCGAGCTTGGACCAAGCCTCTCCATCTGCCGTTCATATGGCGGAGGAGGGGCTTTTTTGCCATGCCCTTTGAAATCGGAACAGCGGTCTTGACGGATGCCGCGCCGCTTGCCGGCGACCGCTGCCGTCGCTCCCGCCATTCACCATCCGGCTGCCGCCAGCATAGGCTGTAGCACACAAAGGTCCACATGGGAGGAAACATCCATATGAAAAAACAAGCTATCGGAGGCCTGCTGCTGGCGGCTTCGCTGCTGCTGACGGCCTCGCTGTCCGGCTGCGGAAGCAAAAGCGGCGGTCCGGTGAAGATCCGTGTCGGCGAAGTGACGCGCTCGCTCTTCTACGCTCCGGAATATGTCGCCTTGTCCAAAGGCTTCTTCAAGGACGAAGGGCTTGATGTCGAGCTGCAGACGACCGCGGGCGGCGACAAGACGATGACCGCGCTGCTGTCCGGCGCCATCGACGTCGCTCTCGTCGGCTCCGAAACGTCCATTTATGTCTATCAGCAAGGCTCCGACGATCCCGTCATCAACTTTGCCCAGGTGACGCAGACCGACGGAACGTTCCTCATGTCCCGCACGGGAGCCGCCTTCGACTGGAGCAATCTCAAGGGAGCCGCCTTCCTCGGCCAGCGCAAGGGCGGAATGCCGCAGATGGCGGGCGAATTCACCCTCAAGAAAAAAGGCATCGACCCCCACAAGGATCTCAAGCTGATCCAGAATATCGACTTTGCGAACATTACGGCGGCATATGCGTCCGGAACGGGCGATTACGTGCAGCTGTTCGAGCCGCAGGCTTCGATGATGGAGAAGGAAGGCAAGGGGAAGGTCGTCGCTTCGTTCGGCGTGGAGAGCGGCCATCTGCCTTATACCGTCTTCATGAGCAAGCAAAGCTACATCAAGAAGAATGAGGACACGGTGCAGAAGTTCACGAACGCGGTCCAAAAGGCGCAAACCTGGGTCAAGGAGCACAGCGCCCAGGAAATCGCCGATGCCGTCGGATCCTACTTCCCAAGCACGGACAAAACGATCATCGTAAGCTCCATCGACCGCTACAAGCAGCAAGGATCCTATGCGGATAACCCGGTCATCGACAAAGAGGAATGGAACAACCTGCTCGACGTCATGACATCCGCCGGAGAGCTCAAGGACCGTCCCGATCACGACAAGCTGGTGGACAATTCGTTTGCGGAAAAGGCCGGCAAATAGCGTCCGGCGATTGAACGGCAGGCCGGAGGACACGTCCGGCCTGCATGCTATGTTTAGGGGCGACGCTTGGAAAGGAGGACAAGGACATGGACGACAAATCACCGATGCTGGAGCTGCGGGGAGTCTCGCATGTCTATGTCGGCAGGAAAGGGGCTTCCCTGGCTGTCGACCGGATGGAGCTGGCTGTCGGACATGGAGAATTCATCAGCCTGGTCGGCCCGAGCGGCTGCGGCAAAACGACCGTGCTCAGCCTGCTTGCGGGCTTGTTCCCGCCGGCAGCGGGCCAGGTGCTGCTCGGAGGCAAGCCGGTAACGGGGCCGTCCGCCAAGGTCGGCTACATGCTTCAGCAGGACTGCCTCCTGCCATGGCGCACGATCCGGGACAATGCCGGGCTCGGCCTGGACATCGCAGGCAGGCGCGCGGCGGCGGAACGGAATCGGGTCGAAATGCTGCTCGAGGAAGTCGGGCTTGCCGGAACGGAGGGCAAATATCCGGGAGAGCTGTCCGGCGGCATGAGGCAGCGGGTGGCGCTGGCGAGGACGCTGGCGCCGGAGCCGATGTGCTGCTGCTCGACGAGCCGTTCTCGGCTCTGGATATGCATATCAAGATGCAGCTTGAGGATCTCGTGCAGGCGAC
>NZ_CBRA020000220.1:0-8728 GCF_000469945.2 Paenibacillus sp. P22
GCCGGCGGAGATCCGGGTGGAGCAGCTGCTGTATTCGGGTGGAGCGGTGCTGATTACGCTGCTGGCGCTGAGCGCCAACCGGCTGATCGGGTGCGTGGCGGCCGTGCTGATTTTCCTCGGCTGGCTGTACCCGGCCTCCGAGCTGGAAAAGAAGATCGAGCGCAAGAACCGCAACATCGCGCTCGATTTCCCGGGATTCTACAGCATGGCGTATTACCAGTACGCCAAGTCCGTCAACATTTATCTCGCGGACGTCATCCGGGACTATCTGCCGAGCGCCAATCCGGATATGGCCGAGGAGCTTGGAGTCATGCTCGACAATATCGAGTACGGCGAGGAATACGCGCTCAAGCAGTTCAAGAAGCGGGTGCCGCTGCACTACATCATCAAGTTCTGCGACATCATGGAGACCCGGCTCAAAGGGTACGACAACATCTCGCAGATGGAGTACCTCAAGAACGAGGTCGACGAGTTCCGCGTCGTCGCGCTGGAAGACGATCTCAAGCGGCGCGAGCGGAGCAATTCCCGCCTGCAGCTGGTGCTGATCGCGGTGCTGATCGTGTACATCGCCATATACTATCTGTTCACGGTTCTGGATTCGATCAAGATGTTCCAGTAATTCAGGAGCATTGTTCCGATCGCTGTTGTCCCCGAATTTCTGCCTCCACCTGAGCAGCGGTCTTTGTACAATTTTCAAGCTCATCTATTACAACATTCATTTCACTGGGGGAAACGGTCATGGATAAGAAACCGGTCAAGAAACAATCGTTCTGGAGCGAGGAGTCGGGTGACTTCGGCATCAAGGGCATTGCGATCACAGTGGCGGTCATCGTCATCATCGGCGCCGTCGTCGCCATCATCAACCAGAACCTGAACACCTGGGTGACGGACGTGTGGGACATGTTCATCAAGAAGATCGATGATCTGATCAAATAAAGGCGGGTGAGTCCATGCGCGGCATAGCCAAAGCCCTGCTGGCGACGATGCTGGTGTCGGTGGCCATCATGCTGTTCACGAATCTCGTCTTCTTCTTTCCCTGGTATACGACGCTCATCGTAGAGACGTTCAATCTGTCCCAGGTGGCGGCAGGCGACAACTATGTCAAGCGCAGCTATTACGACGATGCTCTCGACCGGCTCAAGAACAGGCCGATCTACAGGGAAAAGGCGAGCGACATCAAGCTGACAGTCGTCAACGCGGACGACTACGACGCCGTCGGCTCCGACGACGAGGCCAGCTACGAGAACGCGACCGAGATTCAGAAGCCGTACAGGCAGAGAGGCAAGCCGGTCAAGGTGACGCTGAGCGCCGTCTACCCGCTGAGCATCACGGTTTGGGGCAGGAAGATCGAGGAGGAGGTGCCGGTGAGCTTCTCGCTTACGACAGTCGGCCTCAAGCATTACAAGGACTTGACCTACTATTTCGATTAGACGGGACTGAGGGGAATGCGTACGATCGCGATCGGACTGCTGCTGGTTATCCTCGCATCCATCCTGATCGAGCCGTTGGTGGAGATCAGCCTCGTGATGAAGGACAAGATTGCTCTGGGCACCTCGCTCAGCAATGCAGCCCGGTCCGCCAAGGACCGCAGCCTGCAGTACGAAGCGATGCGCGGCCTGGACGCCAAGGTCGATCCCGAACGGTTCAAGGATTACTTCTCGGAGGCATTCGGCGCGGCGATGAACGCCTCGCTCGATTCCAGATCCGGAGACACGCTCCGCTTCCGCTCCAACAACGGCAAGTGGAACGATATCGTCGTCACTCTGGACATCGCGGAGAACGAGGATCCCTCGACGGAGCGGACGGTGACGAAGGTGGAGGTATCGGCCGAATCGGATTACCGGTTCAAAACGAAGTACCTGAGAGCGGCAAGCGGGGCAGGAACGACTTCTCCCTTCCGGATGAAGATGGACCGCGAGCTGCTGCTGTCGGTGAAGAATTGACGGAAAGGAAGCTTCTGCATGGACTACATCATGGTGACCTTCCAGGCGGATAGGCGCCCTGCCGTGGATCTGAAGATCCCGGCCTTCGTTACGGCCGGCGAGCTGCTCGCCATGCTGGACGAAGCGCTGAATCTGGAGCTGGATGCCGGGCAGGGAGGCAGGCTGCAGGCGGAGCCGCTGGGGCGCATTCTGGACGGGCGCCGCACGCTGGAGGAAGAAGGAGTCGGACACGGAGCTCTGCTCACGCTGATATAGGGAGGTGACGAGGTGCAGGGAAATCTGGCGAATGGAGGACTCGTCCTGCAGGCGGGGAACGGAGTCTGGATCAGCGATGTCGACCGCTACTCAGGGACGCGCTGCCTCGATCCGTCCGGCGGCGTCTCCCGGATCGACGGCCTGCTTTGGTTCATGAACGCCGGAGCGGATGCCGTGTACGGCAGCGACCAGCTGCGCGGCGGCGCGTTATGCGCGTACGATCCCGCGAGCGGCCGCGGCCGGCTGCTGTCCGAGACTCCCTGCAGCGGTCTGACGCTGCGGGGGGAATGGCTTTATTACTTAAGCGAGAAGGATCTGCGGCTGTACCGCTGCCATACCGACGGCAGCGGAGAAACACGGCTGACGGACGAGCAGGCGCGCGGCTTCCTTGTGGACGAGGACCGGATCTACTTCAGTGCGGATGCAGGAATCCATGTCATCCGGACGGGCGGGAAGCAGCGGGAGCGGCTGTCGGCTTGCCGCTGCGGGGCGATCGTTCCGATCGGCGGCTGGCTTGCGTTCGGCGATCCCGACAACCGCGGTACGCTGACGCTGATCGATAAGGAAAGCGGAGCCGTGGCGGAGGCTTTCGAGGATATCGAAGCGGGCAGCATCGTCGCCGACGGACGTTATCTGTATGTCGCCAATCTTCGCAACGGCGGCACGATCTATCGGATCGATCCCATCCAGGGCCGGACCATCCGCATCTGCGGCGAACGGGCCGAGAGCCTGCATATAATCGGAGGCGATCTGTTCTTCCGGGACGGCTCCGGCTGGAGCCGGATGTCGCTGCTCGGGGGACAAGCCTCTCGGGTCGAGCTGCAGGATGGAGGGATGGCATGATGAAGACCAGCCAGCATGCCTTCAGCCGCCAGCCTCGTTTCATGCCTGACATGCCGGGTGGAGAGGTCGCCATTCCCGATCCGCCGTATTCCCAGGAGAAGCCCGACATCGCCTGGTTCACGATTCTCGCGCCGCCGGCGGTCATGCTCGTCATCACGTTCATGCTGGCGCTGACGTCGCAGTCGATGTTCCTGCTGATCTCGATCGCGACGACCGCCATTGCGCTCGTCACCTCGCTGACGGGGGCCGCATCGCAGATCCGCCGGTACAAGAACCGCAAGAAGGAGCGCGAGAGCAAGTACCTGCAGTTCATCGCGGACCGGCGCAGCGAGCTGGCGATCGCCCGCGAGCAGCAGGCCAAGGCGATGAACGAGCTCCATCCGGAGCCGGCCGTCTGCCTCCAGCGGATCGCCAGCCTGGACGGCAAGCTGTGGGAGAGGACGTCCTCGTACCCGGACTTTCTGGCTCTGCGCCTCGGCCTCGGCAACGTGCCGCTCTCGATGACGATCAAGCACAGCCCGCAGGCAATCCTGCTCGAGAGCGATCCGCTGCAGATGGAGCCGCAGCGGCTGGCGCTCGAATTCGAGCGTGTTCCGGACGTGCCGGTGGCGGTCGATCTGGCCGGTTCGGAGATTTGCGGAATCGCAGGCGAGGATGGCAAGACGGCGGAGCTGGCGAGGCTCATGCTGCTGCAGCTCATCACCCATCACGGCTACGACGACGTCCGCGTCGTCGTGCTGGCCGCCGACGACGGCGCCGCCAAGTGGGATTGGCTGAAGTTTCTGCCGCATCTGTGGGATGACGCCATGGAGACGAGATATCTGCTGTGCGGCAAGGCGGTCGCCCATCAGGCGCTCGGCGACCTGTACGCCGTCCTGAAGGACCGGGAGTTCCGCACGGTAGGCGGTTCGACGCTGCCGCATTATGTCTTCGTCGTTGAGGACGCATCCCTCCTCGATTACGAGCCGATCAACAAATACGTGTTCAACCGCTGCGGGCACCTGGGCGTCTCCTCGGTGTTCCTTGCCGGCAACCAGGCTTACCTGCCGATGAACTGCCGGACCGTCATTACGCTGCAGGGCAAGACCGGCGAGCTGGCGGACCGGGAGAGCGGCGGCAAGATTCTGTTCCGCCCGGACAAGCTCGACTTCAAGAGCCTGCAGCAGACAGTCAGGCGGCTCGGACCGCTGCGGCTGCGGGAGAACGGCGCGAGCTTCTCCCTGCCCGCCTCCGTCACGCTGCTCGATCTGCTCCGTGTCCTTACGGTCGGCGAGGTCGAGCTGGCGGAGCGCTGGAGCCGCAACCGCACGTTCAAGGGCATCAGCGTGCCGATCGGCGTGAAAGGCGGCGGCTCGCTGTTCAGCCTCGATCTGCATGAGACGGGGCACGGTCCGCACGGCCTCGTCGCCGGCACGACGGGATCGGGCAAGAGCGAGCTGCTGCAGAGCATCATCATCTCGCTGGCGGTGAACTATCATCCCCATGACATTGTCTTCGTCCTGATCGACTACAAGGGCGGCGGCATGGCGGATGTATTCATGGGCATGCCGCATCTTGTCGGCACGATCACGAACCTTGGAGGCAATCAGACGACGCGGGCGCTGCTCTCGATCAAGAGCGAGCTGCAGCGGCGGCAGCGGCTCTTCTCCCGGTACGGAGTCAACAATATCGACCGCTACCAGAAGCTCTATTACAGCCTCGACGACCGGGGAGACATGCCTCCGATTCCGCATCTGGTCATGATCGCCGACGAGTTCGCCGAGCTGAAGCAGGACCAGCCTGAGTTCATGAAGGAGCTCGTCAGCGCGGCTCGCGTCGGCCGAAGCCTCGGGGTCCATTTGATTCTGGCCACCCAGAAGCCGGCCGGCGTCGTGGACGACCAGATCTGGAGCAACTCGAAGTTCAAGATCTGCCTCAAGGTCCAGGACGAGGCCGACAGCAAGGATGTCATCAAGCGTCCGGATGCGGCCCTGATCAAGGAGCCGGGCCGGGCTTACATCCAGGTCGGCAACGACGAGATCTTCGAGCTCTTCCAGTCTGCCTACTCCGGAGCCGACTATGATCCCGAGGGCGAGATGCTGCGCAGCGAGAACCGCGTCAAGCGGATCTACGAGCTGGGGCCGGGAGGCAGGGCGGAGCAGATCTATCCCGCGGAGGAAGAGAAGATCGCGGCGAGGGAGCTGCCGAGCCAGCTCAAGGCGATGGTCGATCATATCGCGTCGACGGCAAGGGACGGCGGCATCCTGCCGCTGGAAGGTCCGTGGATGCCGCCGCTGCCGGAGCAGCTCGACCTGAAGGGAATGCTGCCGGAGGCGGCGCTGGCTTCCTGCGAGAGCGGCATCTGGCCGGCGGACAAGCCGATCTTCGCCGTCTCCGCCGGCATGCTCGACGATCCGCGCGGCCAGCTGCAGGAGCCGCTTGTCATCGATTTTGCCGCTGAAGGCAATCTGTTCGTGTACGGGGCGCCGGGAACGGGCAAGACGGTGCTGCTGAGGACGCTCTGCCTGTCGATCGCCATGTCCTATTCGCCGGACGAAGCCCGGATTTACGTCATGGACTTCGGCGGCTCTTCCTTCAAGGCGATGGAGAAGCTTCCCCATTGCGGCGGCGTGATGACGCTGGAGCAGGAGAGCCGGATCAGCCAGTTCATGCTCTACATCTTCCGCCTGATGGAAGAGCGCAAGCGGCTCTTCGAGCAATCCGGCAGCGACGGCTTCGCCGACTACCGCGGCAAGGGCGGCAGGCTGCCCGCCGTCGCCGTCGTCATCGACAATTACTTCGCGCTGTCGGAAACCTATGAGGCGGTGGACGACAAAATGATCGTGCTCGCCCGGGAAGGCTTCAAGTACGGCATCTACATGGTCGTCACCGCGACCAACTCGGCGCTCGTCCGGTACAAGTTCGCCGTCAACTTCAAGATGGCCGTCAGTCTGCAGCTGACGGACAAAAGCGAGTATGACGGCATCGTCGGCCGGACGGAAGGGCTCGTGCCTGCCCGCGTGCCGGGACGGGCGCTCGTGCGCGGAACGCCGCCTCTGGAATTCCAGACGGCGCTTCCGGAATGGGACGGGCTTGGCGGCGATGTCCTGATCGGCAAGTTCAGCAGGCTTGCCGAGGACGGCCTGATCAGCCGGGCGGAGCCGATTCCGATGATGCCGGAGCGGATCTTCATCGACGAGCTCAATGACGGCGGAGCCGATGTCCCGGCAGGCGGCCGGATCGCGATCGGCCTCGCCGACCGCGATCTGCAGCCGGTGAGCCTAGAGCTGGCCGCGACCCCGGTCGTCATGGTCGCCGGAGATCCGATGGCGGGCAAGAGCACGCTGCTCGTGTCCTGGGTCGAGATGCTCCGCCGCCGCCTCGGAGATGACGGCATGCAAGTGTATGTGCAGGATTCCAGCTCGATGGGATTGTACCCGCTGCTCGCCAAGCCGGGGGCGGAAGATTTGTCCAGGATCGAGGATATGTATGCGTTCACGGAGGAGCTCAAGGAGGAGCTGGCCGCACGCAGGTCCCAGCTGCTAGCCGTCCGCCGCTCCGGCGGAGATGCGGACGCTCTCATGGCTTCATGGAAGCAGCTGGTCTTCGTCATCGACCGCCTCTCGGAGTTCACGGCAGGCGATCAATACGCGCTCAAGGAGCTGCTGGAGCGGATCGTCAAGCAGGAGCGCGGCATGAAGGTCGCCGTGCTCGCCGCCGATACGACCTCGGAGCTCGCGAACAACTGGGACAGCCTCGGCAAGGCGATCCGAGAGGAGCAGACGGGCATTCTGCTCGGCAGCCTCAAGGATCAGAACCTCTACAACGCAAGACTTCCTTACGGCAGCCAGGAGAAGGAATTCGAGCAGGGCGACGGGTATCTGGTCGTGAAAAACAAATTCACCGGACTCAGGACGGCGATCCTGTCCGGGAGGTAAAGGAGGCGCCGCACATGCCGACACCGTCGGAAATCCGCGGCAACGCCGCTGCCGTGAATGCGGCCGCGGACGAAATCAGGCGGGCTGAAGCCCGCTACAGAACGGAGGTATCCGCCGCAGCCTCGTGGTGGCAGGGGGAAGCGGGCAAGGCATTCGCGGATTCCTACAAGGAAATCCAGGCGGATATCAACCGTCTGCTGTCCAAGATGGACGGCCTGGAGAGCAGCCTCAAAGGGCTGGCCGGAGATGTCCAGCGCGCCGACGACGAGCGCCGCCGCAAGCTCGAGGAGGAGCGGCGACGGGCTCAGGAGCAGGAGCAGCGGCGCCGCGAGGAAGAAGCGCGCAAGTCGGCGGGACGCCGCTAGAAGCCCACCGGCACAGCCCCGGCTGCTGATCTGAGGAAGGCACGGCATTTCTTTTGAAAGGAGGTGAATCCAAATGGCAAACCAGACATTCAGCCCCGAACAGGCGAGAAGCGTAGCAAGCTCCATCAAGAACAAGGGCCAGAACGCGAAAAGCGTCGTTGATCAGCTCGACCGCGAGATCAAATCCGTGGAAGGCTGGTGGCAGGGCGAATCCGCCAAGGCCTTCGTCGACGAATTCAACCAGTTGAAGCCAAGCCTCGACAAGCTCGTCGAGTGCGTGAACAACATCAGCACTTCCCTGCAGAAGGTCGCGGATATCAAGGAACAAAGCGACCGCGATATCGCCAGCCAGCTTCGCAAGTAATCATGCTCTTCATCGGCGTGCTGAGGGAGCCCGTCTCCCTCCAACACGCTTTTCCTCCGAAAACGACAGAACGGAGCCATGACGGCGAATTCGATCACATATAGATATGTCAGCTTGTGGAAAGGAGTGCAGGCTTGTGATTCTGAAGGTGAATCCCGACAGCGTATCCAAATTGGCCGCAGGCATGAAAAGCCTGGAGAAGCCGTTCGAGCCGGTAGCGGCAGGCTTGTCCCGGTCCGTCGGCGGCATGATCGCCAGCACGAAGTCGGCGTATCCCGAATCCTATGTCCAGTCTGGCGCCAGAAGCGCGGAATCGGCTCTGGCGGAGATCGGCCGTATGGCCAGCTCTATCGGCGATCGGCTGACAGACAAGATGAATACGCTCAGGGAGATCGCGGCCGAATACAAAAAGGCCGAGGAGCGGTCGAAGGGATACGCGACGGCGAAGGAAACCGTGAAGATGTACAAGAACGCCTGGGGATTGTTCGACAAAGTCGTCATCGGCGCATACTCCGTCATGCAGGGCTACCATTTTCAGATCAAGGGCGATTATGTGCATGTATACGGCTCTAAAACTCCCAAAGGGTTCTTGGGCAGCCAATACATCAAATGGCGCAAAAAAGACAATCTGATGGGGACCCGATACCGCTATGACAATGGCAAAGTCGGAAAGTATATGGACCCTAAAACAGCCATTAAAGGCGATTTGTCGAGCAGCTACAATATCTTGAAGAAAAGCGCCTGGAAAAACTCCCTTAAAGGCGGAGGCATCCTTGGAGCCGCCTTCACTGTCGGAGGAAGCGTCTACAGCTACGGCTGGGGCGAGAACAAGAACCACGGTCTGGCCAGCACCGAGTTCGCTTCCGATCTCGTCGTGGAGTCGGCGGTCATGGTCGGAACGACCGCGCTTAGCGCCGCGKCRKSCACCGTATTGTGCCAGTCCTCATCAGAGATCAGAGGCAGGGTGAACGTGTAGGACAGGCCATTTCGAGAGACCTCCTTGCGGGCGGAGCCGGCAGGCAGGCGCTCCGCCGTCTCCAG
>NZ_CBRA020000221.1:0-5177 GCF_000469945.2 Paenibacillus sp. P22
CCTCCTTGGATAGGAAAAAAGGATGGGATAGATKCCTGKTGCGGGGCAGGCTCAGCAGCCGCGCCAATATCCGCCAGTACAGCAACGATCAGAAGCTTGCGGGCATGACGGTGGATTTCAACGAATCTTTCGGAGGAGAAGGATGGTGGAACACGATGGCATCGGCGTTCAAGGATGTGCCCGACAGCTATTGGGCGAGCTCGGCCATTGAGAGAGCGGTGAAGGAAAATCTGATGGGAGGGTATCCTGACGGGACCTTCAAGCCGGATCAGCCGCTTACGCGGGCGGAGATGGCAGTCATCCTGTCCCGTCTGCTCGACCGGGGCTGAGCCCGCCGGGAGGCAGGGAGAAGAGCAAGCGGCAGCCGGGAATGTCCGGCTGCCGCTTTTTAGTTACGGCCTGCCTTCAATCGATCGGAAGGCGGGAATGTTTTTGACCAGAAGCAGAAGGAGGGAGACGAAAACCATCAAGCCTTCCATGGCCGCCAGCAGGATGCCTTTCCAGCGGATCTGCTAGAGCAGCCGGAAAGAGAAGGATGCCGTTGTACCGTTTCATGCGCAGCCCCCTTTTCATCGCTATCAAAGGTATTGCTTTCCACTCGCATGCTTCCAAATCCTCCCTTTCTTCCGGAAAAGGCTAACAGCGGCAAGCGTTGAGGTCGACATAAATAAAGGCGGCCGGACCGCGGCTGCAGTGCGGTTGGTCTGCGACTACAGCAAGGCTGGAACGAAAGGGAGTCAGGCAATGAAGACATCATCTGCAAGCCGAAAATCGAGGGGAATGCTGCTGCTGGCGGCAGCATCGCTGCTTCCAGGCCTGGCGCTGGGAGCCGTTCCGGCTCAAGCGGCGGAGAAAACATACGGATACACGGACGCCGACGCGTCGTTCGTGCCGCTCCGCGCGCTCAAGCAGCTGCCCGGAGTAAGCGTGTCCTGGGACGCAGGCAAAGGGACGGCCGAAATCGTGCGGGACGGCAGCAAGGCTGTCCTGACGATTGGCAACAAAGAAGCCGTCGCAAACGGGGAGAAGGCCTCCCTGAATAGAGCTCCCTTTCTGGAAAACGGGGCTGCTTACGTGCCCCTTTCCTTTTTGAGCAAGCAATTCGGCATCGGGACGGAACGGCTTGTGTCGGCTAATGCCGTGTCCCTGTCTCTGGACGGCGAGAAGCTCAGGCTGCCGCTCGTGCCGAGAGGCGCCTTCAGCGTGGCGAGAAAGCCGATCGTCATCGAAAGCAAGTCGGTCAAGGCGGCAGGCAGAAGCTTCTCCGTCCAGGCGGCGACAGTGTCGCTGATGGACCCCCGCGTCGACCTGGAGGTGGCTGTCGCCGGAGGCAAGGCGGGCCGCACCGAAGAGCTGGCGGCGATGGCGAAGCGCGGAGGGGCGGTTCTCGCCGTCAACGGAGCTTTCTTTGATGCCTATACCGATTCCAGCGTCAAAAATCCCTACGGCTACCTGTTCAATGGAGGGCAGATGCTCTACAAGAGCTCCGGCGACAAAAAGACGGTCGTCGCCTTCGATTCCAATATGCTGACGGAGCTGCTGTCCGGCGCCGAGTTCGAAGCCCGCTATCGGGACGGCGGCGTGGACGGAGCCGTACAGGCAGGACCAAGGCTGCTGAAGGATGGCGTTGCGGCGATTGATCCGAAGGCGGAAGGCTTCCGCGATCCGAAGATACTGACGGGCGGCGGTTCCCGCAGCGCGCTGGGCTTGACCTCCGACCATAAGCTGATCATTGTGACGACCGGAGGCGCGACCATTCCGCAGCTGGCGGCCGTGATGAAGAGCCTCGGCGCCTGGCAGGCGATGAATCTCGACGGCGGCGCTTCGAGCGGCCTTTATTACGACGGCAAGTATTTGACGAGGCCGGGCCGCCTTCTGAGCAACGCCTTGATGGTCCGTCTGGTGAAATGATTGCAGGCGGATGACATCCCCCCGCAGCTCCGCTAGGCGATAAAGAGCCTTTGAATCGCTGGAACGGAATGAAGCTGGCCCCGGTATTCCGCCGGGGCTTTTTGGCATGCTAATCCAGAGGCCTTTCGCAAACGGCATCGAAATTTGGTACAATGAAAAATCCCCGCCGAATGCGTAAATCGTGGGGGATTCGTTTATAAGCATTTGTACGGTTTGAAAAAGAATGCGGAGGTCTGTATGAAATCATTGCGCGCTTTATGGTTTACAATGGCAGTTGTGCTGTTTGCGGCGGCGGGAATGGCCGGGTACGCCCAGCCGGCTTCGGCGGCCGAGCAGGCCGTCAAAACGTATGACATCGCCACGGATGTCACGTTCGCTCCGTTCGAGTTCCAGGATGCCAACGGCCAGTATGTCGGCATCGACATGGATCTGATCCGGGCGATCGCGGAGGACCAGAACTTCAAGGTCAACATCAAGCCGCTCGGCTTCAACGCGGCCGTACAGGCGCTGGAGGCGAAGCAGGTGGACGGCGTCATCGCCGGCATGAGCATCACCGACGAGCGCAAGGCGAAGTTCGACTTTTCCACTCCGTACTTCACATCCGGGGTGATCATGGCGGTCAAGGCCGACAACGACTCCATCAAAGGCTATGAGGATCTCAAGGGCAAGCGGGTAGCGGTCAAAACCGGTACGGAAGGATATTCGTATGCGGAATCCATCAGCGCCCGATACGGCTTCACGCTCGTGCCGTTCGATGACTCCGCCCAGATGTACGACGAGGTCAAGGGGGGCAACTCGGCCGCTTGCTTCGACGATTACCCCGTGCTCGAGTATGGCGTCAAGCAGAACAACGGCCTGAAAACGGTCGGTGAGCGGACCGAAGGGGCTTCCTATGGTTTTGCGGTAGGGAAGGGCCAAAACGCCGAGCTGCTGGAAAAGTTCAACCAAGGCTTTGCGAACCTGGAGCAAAACGGCAAGCTGAAAGAAATCCAAGAAAAATACCTCGTAGCTTCTGCGAACAAGACCGGCTGGGCGCTCGTCGCCGAATCGCTGCCGGCGCTGCTCAAGGGACTCGGCAAAACGCTGCTGTACACAATCGTATCGCTCTTCTTCGCCTTCATTCTGGGTCTGATCTTCGGCTTCATGAAGGTCGGCCGCAATCGCTGGCTGCGCGGCATCGCCACGGTATTCGTGGACGTCTTCCGCGGCATACCGCTGATCGTGCTGGCATTCTTCATTTATTTCGGCATTCCGCAGGCGCTCGACTTCAAGATGCCGCTCTTCCTGGCGGCCGTCCTGACGCTCTCGCTCAACGCCGGCGCGTATATGACGGAGATCATCCGCGGCGGCATCCAGTCCATCGACCGCGGCCAGATGGAAGCGGCGCGCTCGCTGGGCTTGTCCTACCGCAAGTCGATGATCAAAATCGTCATTCCGCAGGCGGTGAAGGTCATGATTCCATCCTTCATCAACCAGATGGTCATCACGCTCAAGGATACGTCGATCCTGTCCGTCATCGGACTCGTGGAGCTGACCCAGTCGGGCAAGATCATCATCGCCCGCACGTTCGAGTCGTTCAACATCTGGGCGACGGTAGCGGTCATGTACCTCATCGTCATCACGGTGCTGACGAAGATTGCCGACGGGATGGAAAGGAAGATCAAGAATGGGTAAAATCAGCGTCACCGGACTTAAAAAGAGCTTCGGCACGAACCATGTCCTCAAAGGCATCGACCTGAAGGTCCAGGAAGGCGAGGTCGTCTGCGTCATCGGACCTTCCGGCTCCGGCAAGAGCACCTTGCTGCGCTGCCTGAACCGGCTGGAGGACATTACGGAAGGCACGGTCATCGTGGACGAGATGGACATCAACGACCGCCGCACGGACATCAACAAGGTTCGCGAGAACATCGGCATGGTGTTCCAGCATTTCAACCTGTTCCCCAATATGACAGTGCTCAAAAACATCATGTTCGCTCCCGTGGAGCTGAACAAGCTGAAGACGGAGGAAGCCAGGGCCGCTGCCCTGAAGCTGCTCGACCGGGTCGGACTGGCGGACAAGGCGGATGCCTATCCGGCCTCGCTGTCCGGCGGGCAGAAGCAGCGCGTCGCGATCGCCCGCGCGCTGGCGATGAACCCCGACATCATGCTGTTCGACGAGCCGACCTCGGCTCTCGATCCGGAAATGGTCGGCGAGGTGCTCGGCGTCATGAAGGATCTGGCCCGCGAAGGCATGACGATGGTCATCGTCACCCACGAGATGGGCTTCGCCCGCGAGGTGGCCGACCGCGTCATCTTCATGGACGGCGGTTATATCGTGGAGGAGGGCTCGCCGGAGCAGGTGTTCGGCAGTCCGAAGCATGAGCGTACGATCAGCTTCCTGGACAAGGTATTGTAGGGTGAAAAAAAGCGTTCCGCACCTGTGCGACAGGGCGGAACGCTTTTTTTTTTTGTGCGACAGGGCCGGCCCTCAGCGGACGACTATGCGGACTCTCGTCCCGTCCGGATAGTCGCTCAGCTGGTTGCCGATCCACGAGCCGGCGCCCCTGTTGTCGGAGGATTTGACGTAAGCGACATCGGCGCCGCTGCCTCCTTCGCGGCACATCGCCATCGGCCATTCGTCCCGGTCGTATTTCTTTTTGGTCGGAACGCCTTTGAGCGACAGCTTGCGGTTCTCCTCCGCTCCTTCCCTTTCAATCGTGCAGATGGAGGAGGCGCCTTTGGAGACGGCGCTGCGGATATGCTCCGCCGTCTCCGGGTAGCGGTCGGACGGAAAATAGATCGTGACGTCGTGGCCCGCAGGAGCGGAGGGCGTCTGCTCCCATTGTATGCTGCAGCCGCCTGCGAAGGCAGCCAGCAGGAGCAGCAGGGCCAGGCTCCATAACGGCAAAAGTTTCTTCATGTTGTCGATCCTGTTCCTTTCCGTGGCTTCGCCGCAAGTATGTACTAGAAAAGTATACCAGCGCGGAGGAGGAAAAAAAGACTTGAATTGTCACAAGCAGGCCCGAAAGGGCTAGTCTAAGCGGCTCCAAGCTTCTATAAACTGTAGAAACGGCCTTTAGGGCAGATGCGGTTCCGCTTGGAGGAGGAGGCATGGGCAAGCTGAGAATCGGGATGGCGCTGATGGTGCTGATGATTGTTTTGGCTTTGCGCGCAGGTGCGGCCGAGCCGGCTGCTGCCGCCGCAGGCAGGCCGACTCGAHTKSGGTGMTTTTCCTTGGCTCGGCGGAAGCTCAGTGGAGCTGGCCAAGATCGAGCTCTTCCATGCGA
>NZ_CBRA020000222.1:0-3032 GCF_000469945.2 Paenibacillus sp. P22
TGCCTGCGCATCGAGCCGCCGGCCGGACTWGCCGCGCTCGTGGCGATTCCGCGCTTCCAGCTCTCGACCGAGAAAGCCCGGCATGCGCTGCCGGAGCAGCTGGCGCTGAGCGACGCCGTGCACAACATCGGCCGCAGCTCGCTGCTTGTGGCCGCTCTCGCCGGCGGCCGGCTCGACATGATCCGCCATGCGATGAAGGACAAGCTGCATCAGCCTTACCGGGCAGCGCTCATTCCGGGCATGGCCGAGGTTCTTGAGGGCGCGTCGGATCACGGAGCGCTCGGAGCTGCGCTGAGCGGCGCCGGCCCGACGCTGCTCGCCCTGATCGAGAACGGAAGCCCGCGAATGAGAGAGCTGGAGGCGTTCCTGCTCTCGACCTTGTCGGCTGCCGGAGTCGATGCGGATCTCCTGCTGCTGCAGCCCGATCCCGCCGGCGCGGTCGTCCTTGAGGGCGCCGATCCCGCACTGCCTTTCGCAGAGCGAATCAAAGGAGAAGTTCATTCATGATCAAAGTCGCCTTGCTTCCCGTCGTCTCCACCTCCGACGAGGCTGCCCGCAGCCTGTGCGGAGACAACGCCGAGAGAGTTTATTACCCGATGATATCCGATGTCTTCCTTGCCACGGCGGAGGGAAGGACCGATTACAGCGTCATTCCGATCGAGAATACGATCGAGGGCTCCGTCAACCTCCATATGGACTGGCTTCTGCACGAAGTGGATTTGCCGATCCAGGCGGAATGGATCTATCCGTCCCGCCAGCAGCTGATCGGCCGCAAGGACGAGCTGCTCGGAGCGGGAGGAGAGCCGGAGTACGGCCGCATCGTCAAGGTGTTCAGCCATCCCGTCGCGCTGGCCCAGTGCCAGAGCTTCCTGCGCGGCCATCTCCAGCATGCCCAATGGGAGCCGGTCAGCAGCACCGCGGAGGCGGTTCGGATCGTATCCGAGAATCCGGGCCAGGGCTGGGCTGCGATCGGGCTGACGCTGGCGGCGGCCCACTACGGCCTTGACGTGCTGCGCGAACGGGTGACGGATCACGACAACAACTACACCCGCTTCCTGCTGGCCGGTCCGAAGCCGTTCGAGCTGCGCCAGTCCCCTGTCCGCAAGACGTCCATTCTCGTCACCTTGCCGGAAGATTACCCGGGAGCGCTCCATCAGGTGCTGTCCGCCTTCGCCTGGCGAAGGATCAACCTCGGGAGGATCGAATCCCGTCCGACCAAAAAACGTCTGGGCACGTACCATTTCGTCATCGACATCGAGATGGCTCTGGACACGGTCCTTCTCCCGGCGGCGCTGCAGGAGATCGAAGCGATCGGCTGCCAGGTAAGGGTGCTCGGCACCTATCCGAGCTTCGGCAGCACGGCGGATTGATCCGTTTTGAAGCGCCGAGCATCATTCTTTTCTGCCGATACCGAATAAGTGAAGGGTCTGTCCTTAGTCGTTTCGTGACTAGCGGGACAGCCCTTCTTCGCGTTCAGGACCAAGCCGCAGGAATACGAGCCAGCTGTCATTCGTACGGATATTCGGTACGCTTCCCGGCAGGGCTTGTATTTTTTTGCTGAAAAGGGAGACAGACGCCCAGTCGCTGCATACGATGTAACGACGGGCAGATAGGCTGCAGTCCTGCCGCTGCGCACAGCACGCGAAGAGGAGGGAGTCGGCTAGTGAAAATCCATATTGTCAAAGAGGGAGAATCATTCTACCTCATCGGCCAGAAATACGGGGTGACGGTGGAGGAGCTGAAGAAGCTCAACCCATCCGTGACCGATGACAAGAACCTGCAGATCGGCGCCAAAATCAAGGTTCCTTCGGAAGAGGAAAAGCCGTGGAGCGGCGGCTTGATCCACAAGTACACGGTGAAAGAGGGGGATACGCTCTGGAAGCTCTCGAAGGCTTGGGGAGTGCCCCTGAACGAGCTCATCAAGGCCAACTCGCAGCTGACGAATCCGGATGCGCTGAATGTCGGCGATACGGTCAATATTCCAAAGCTAAAGGAATCGACCGGATTATCCCCCGAGCATAAATCCGATCATCACGGCCACGCGGGAGGAAAAGCGTTCACGGGACCGATCGTCGACGGCAAAAAGAACACGGCGCCCATCGAGGAGAAGCCGCCTACGGCGGTGAAGCCTCCAACGGCGGAGAAGCCTCCAACGGCGGAGAAGCCTCCAACGGCTGTGAAGCCGCCCGAGCCGGTTCCTGTGCCGCCGCCCGCCCCTCCTGTGCCGCCGGCGCTTCCGGTCGAGGAGAAGGCATATGGGAAGCCTTATCAATCCCATTATACGGAGAAGGCGATCCATCCTTTCGCACAGGAGAAGCTTCCGGCCGTCGAAGCGATCGCTCCGCTGTTTGAGCTTCCCAAAATGCCGGAATATGCTCCGTCCCCATCCTATGGAAGCGGGTATGCGAATACGGAAGCAGGGTCTTACGGCGTCCAGAGCACAGGGTACGGGAACGCCTACTCGAAGGGCGGGCATGCCGCGGGATACGGGCAGGAGCTCCCTGGACTAGGCGGCCAGATGGATGGCTACGGCGCATTTAACGTCTGGCCGGCGGCCGCCGGAGCTTCCGTCGAACAGCCCTATGCCGCCGCTTCCCCTTGGATGGCCGGCTATCCGGCCGGTTATGGAGTCGCGGGGCATCAGCAAGGGTACGGTTACCCGGGAGGCGCGGTGCAGGGAGCCGCGCAGATGCCGGGAGACGGCTATGGTTCCCAGGCGGGAAGCCCGGGGCATGACGGCTATGGAGCTGCCGCAGCAGGCATGCAGGATTGTTACCCGCCGGGATACGGCGGATACGGCCATGGCGGATACGGCCATCACGGCTATGCAGCGGGAGCGCAAGGATACGGCGGATACGGCCATCCCGGCTATGCAGCGGAAGCGCAAGGGTACGGCGGATACGGCCATCACGGCTACGCAGCGGAAGCTCAAGGCTATGGCGGATACGGCCATCCGGGTTACGCCGCCGAAGCGCAAGGGTATGGCGGATACGGCCATCAAGGATACGGCGCCCAGAACAACGGAGCGCATG
>NZ_CBRA020000223.1:0-4980 GCF_000469945.2 Paenibacillus sp. P22
CCAGCCGGCGGCAGCCGTCAACCGGGCGCAGGCGGCCACGCTGTTCAGCAGGGCGCAGCAGGTCGCTCCTGTCGCTTACCCGGGCGAAACCGGCGGCATCCTCACGGCGATCAACGGGGCCAGCGTATCGGTGTATACCGATCAAGGATTACAAACGTTCAATCTGGCGGCGGATTCCCGCTTCTACCGCTTCGATTCGGATGCTTCGCTCAAATCGTCCTCGGAGCTGACGCTGTATACGCATGTCCGCATTTTGGGCGGAGGGATGGATGCGCTCTACGTTGAACAGACCGATCCGGACCAGCAGGTCAAGACGATCGAAGGCGCCGTGTCGAGAGTCGTGGCGGCGCAGAACAAGATCTGGCTGTGGGTCGGCGACAATCCGGTCGAAGTCCAGTACGATTCTTCTCTGGTCGTCAAAAAAATGGACGGAACGAAGCTGGGACTGGCCGATCTGACGGTGGACAGCCAGGTTCAGGTGAAGGAGGATGCCTTCCGGGACAAGCCGCTGGCGCTTGAAGTCATCGTGAAGTCGGCGCCGGTATCGAAGGACGGCTCCGGAACCGTGGCTGCGGCCGGCAACGGCGCGCTGAGCCTCAAGACGGCCGCCGGAGCCGACGAGACATGGACGGCTTCTTCCAGCCTTGCCGTCATCGGCTGGGACGGCAGAGTGCTCGAAGGGGGCCTCTCCGGATTGAAGGCGGGCGATGCCGTCACCTATACGGTGAAGGACAGCGTGCTCGTATCCGTCAAGGTGACGACGGCAGGAAGCGCATCCGTCCAAGGAAAGTTCAGCAACATCAGCGACGGCATCCTGACGGTGCTGGCAGGCAATTCGCTGCAGTCCAACTATTTGTCCGAATCGGTCACTCTGGTCATTCCGGGCGTGGAGCAGCCGGTACTGGGCGATCTGTACAAGGACGACCAGCTTGAGCTTGCCCTCGATGCCGGAGGCAAGGTGACGAGCATCAAGGTGACGAACCGCTCGCTCAGCACGCTGACGGGAGCGGAGATCCTCAGCTACAGCAGCGATCAGAAGGCATTGACGGTCAAGGGAACGAACGGCAAGCTGGCCGCCTTGCAGTTGTCGGACAAGACCAAGTTCGAAATGAACGGAACGACGCTCAATCTCGCCACGGCCGCGCCTCTGCTCCGTCAAGGACAACGGGTTACAGTCGGATATTCCGGCAGCGATGCGATGCTCGTGCGGGTCGTCTACCAATATACCGGCTCCGTCGTTCTGCTGAATACGGCCACCAAGACGCTTGCCCTGTCGCTGGATGACGGCTCGTCGGTGACGCTTCCGTTCGATTCTCTCGGAGTGGAGTGGTACGGCCGCAGCGGAACCGGCGTAGCCGACATCAAGAACGGCATGAGGGTGACGGCGCTCCTCGACGCCAGCCAGACCAAGGCGGCTGCGCTGCGCGTGAACCAGAATGTCCAGTATAAGATTACGACGGTCGACCCGGCAGCCAAAGCGCTCTCGCTGCAAGCAGCCGACGGAAGCCGGACGACGGTCGCTGCCGGCAGCCTTGTCCTCAAAGGAACGGACGGAAGCGCTCTGGCATTCACAGGCTTCGCGTCGGGACAGACGGTCAACGTGACTTATGCAGGCAGCACGCCGACAGCCATCTCGCTCGTCAAAGTGACGTACGGCAAAATCGCTGCGGCCTCTGCCGACTCCATCACGCTGCAGGAATACGGCGGCTCAAGCCAGACGCTTCCGCTCGGAAGCGGCTTCTCCATCGTCAAAGGAGGAAGCGCGGGATCGAGCGCTGCGGCTCTGGCTGCAGGAGACCGCGTTGAAGTGAAGAAAAATGCCGACGGTGCGGTCGTCGTCACGGTCAATGCCGGAGTGGCCAAAACATTCTGGAAGGTGGATGCCGCAGCCGGCCAGCTTCTGATGAGGAAATCGGGCGTCAACGACAACGATTACCGCTTCGCATATACGTCGTCCACGCTGATTACGGCGGGCGGCCAGCCGGTTGCAGCCGAGTCGCTCAAGGACGGGGACAGCATCGTTCTGTATCTGTTCGAAGGCAAGCTGCTCGAGGCTGCCAAGGCATGACGCTCATGGCGGTTTGATGAATTATTGAAAAAAAGACCCCTCGCGGGGTCTTTTTTTTCGTCCATAGGGGTGATTTCCGGTTGCATGGAGCGTGGATATTCGCTAAACTTTGAACGATAGTGCAACTAGGGAGAGTTAATGACCATGAAGGCTTCGGATAAGATGCGGCGCATTCTGGACACGATGGCCGAGATGTTCCCGGATGCCCATTGCGAGTTGAACCATGCCAATCCGTTCGAGTTGACGATTGCCGTCCTGCTGTCGGCCCAGTGCACGGACGAGACCGTGAACCGGGTGACGGCAGACTTGTTCCAGAAATACCGCACGCCCGAGGATTACCTGGCCGTCGATCTGGAGGAGCTGCAGCAGGATATCCGGCGCATCGGACTGTTCCGCAACAAGGCGGCCAACATCCAGAAGCTGTGCCGGATCGTGCTGGAGCGCTACGGAGGGGAAATTCCCGAGCAGCATGACCAGCTGACCGAGCTTCCCGGCGTCGGGAGGAAGACGGCCAATGTCGTCGTCTCCAATGCATTCGGCGTTCCCGCCATCGCGGTCGATACTCATGTCGAACGGGTATCAAAGCGTCTCGGCTTGGCCAAGCAAGAGGATAGCGTCCTTGAAGTCGAGAAGAAGCTGATGCGCAAAGTTCCCCGGGAGGAATGGACGCTAACGCATCATCGGTTCATCTTCTTCGGCCGGTACCACTGCAAGGCGCAGCAGCCGAAATGCGACATCTGCCCGCTGCTCGACATGTGCAAGGAAGGCCAGCGCCGAATGAAAGCTGCGTGCACGACAACGAAATCCGCAGCGGCTTCGAACAAGCGAGCCGCCGCTTCCAACCCCCTGAGCAAAGGATGATGAAACGATGAAATGCATCAGCGTATTCACGAATGATTTTGGCCTGTTCTCCGATATTTACGAGCAGGTCATGGAATCTCCTCCGGGAGAGAACGAGGATCTCGTCATCGAAGGCGTAACGGTGAGCGGCTCCGGCGATCTGCCGGCCCAATACCTGGAGCGCATGCGCCAGAAGCCTGAAGTTGTCGTGATGCGCGAGAAGCAGCGCAACATTACGATCCTTCAGCACGGCAACGTGTTCGAAATCTGCATTCCGACGGATGAGGACGACGAGGCTCCGGCGGTATAAGCAGGGAGATGCTCCGAATCAAGTGAACAAGCAGCCGTCCTTGCGTTCAAGGGCGGCTGTTTGACGTATCCGGCCTAGGCTCGCAGAGGTGCTCGTCTCCATTATGAGGGCAGAAGAGCTGCCTTCGCGGCTGTGCAACGGATAGCGAATAGGGAGATCGCCCGAAGCTTGGGCCGCTCCGATCAGAGGAAGACAGGGAGAGAGAAGCATGAACGGACTACAAGAGAGCAACAGGACCGCGGCGGCGGACCGCGAGGCGGCATTGGCCCGGGCTGCGGCCAGCCTGCAGGCCGGATTCGACTCCGCAGGAGACGATGGCAACGCGCAGCGGGCGGAGCAGCTGTCCGCCAAGCTGGAGAGCGGGCTGCTTACGGTCGCTTTTTGCGGCCACTTCTCCGCGGGAAAATCGACGCTTGTGAATGCGCTGTGCGGGAAGCAGCTGCTGCCGTCCAGTCCGATCCCGACGAGCGCCAATGTCGTGTCCATCCGCAGCGGCGAGCCGGCACGCGCGATCATCCGGGCGCTTGCAGACGGCAAGGAGACGACCTTCGAGGCGGATCCGCTGCGTCTGGACGACTACTGCAAAAACGGCGAGGAGTTCATCTCCGTCGATATCGTTTATCCGATTCCCCGTCTGGGCTCTTCGACCGTTCTTCTGGATACGCCGGGCATCGACTCGACGGACGATGCGCACCGGATGGCGACGGAGTCGGCCTTGCATTTGGCCGATGCGGTGTTCTACGTCATGGACTACAACCATGTCCAGTCGGAAATCAACTTCGAGTTCGCCAAGGGATTGAAGGATTGGGGCAAGCCGCTCTATCTGATCGTCAACCAGATCGACAAGCACCGCGAAGAGGAGCTGCCGTTCGAGGAGTACCGGAACAGCGTCGAGGAGGCTTTCCGCAGCTGGCATCTGGAGCCGGCCGGCATACTTTACTTGTCTCTGAGGGAGCCTGAGCATCCCGGCAGCGAGTTCGCTTCCCTCGAAGGGCTGCTGAAGGAATTGGCGGAGGAGCGCGAGGAGCTGTCGCAATGGAGCGTGGACGCCTCGCTGCGCCATTTGGTCCGGGCTTCGCTGCGCTCGGCCGCCGAAGAGGAGGAGGCGCTGCGGCAGAAGCTTCAGGATGAAGCCGGCAGCGAGGAGGAAAGGGCCGTGCTTGCGGAGAGGATCGCGAGCCTCGAGGCCGAGGCGGAGGAAGCGGACAACAGGCCGGCTGCCCTGGAAGCCTCCTTGAAGGCCGATATCGTCAAGCTGCTGGACAACGCCAGCCTGACGCCGGCCGCCACGCGCGATCTCGCGGCCGAGTTTCTGGACAGCCGCAAGCCGGGCTTCAAGACCGGCTTGCTGTTCGCGGGCGCCAAGACGGCTGCGGAGCAGCAGCGGCGCGCAGAAGCGTTCCGCGATGACCTGAACCGCCAAATCCAGGCGGCTGCCGTATGGCATCTGGGGGATTTGCTCCGCAAGGCAGCCGACGAAGCCGGCCTTGCAGGGACGGAGCGCGAAGCATGGGAGCATGCGCTCGAGGAAGGGCTCAGCTGGCGGCCGGACATCGATTGGCTGGCCGGGCGCGTGAATACGGGAGCCGTATTCGGCGGCGAGTATACGCTGGTTTATACGCGCGAAGCGGCCGAGGAAATCAAGGGCAGGCTGCGCCGCGCCGCCGTCGAGGCGGCCGAAGCGGCKYGCCGCCWGMKCKGCAAGCCCTTACGACGTGGGGAGGGACGGACAAATGAATACCGGCACCGAGCCGACTCCCGC
>NZ_CBRA020000224.1:0-4804 GCF_000469945.2 Paenibacillus sp. P22
GAGGCGCTGCCGCTGCTGGCGGAGCGCAGCGGCACGCAGTTCATCGCCGTCGCCAGCGGCAAGGGCGGCGTCGGCAAGTCGACCGTCACCGTCAACCTGGCGGTGGCGCTCGCCCGCAGGGGCAAGCGGGTCGGCTTGATCGATGCCGACATCTACGGCTTCAGCGTGCCCGACATGATGGGCATCGAATCGCGGCCGGAGATCGTGGACGGCCGGATCGAGCCGATTGAGCGCTTCGGCGTGAAGGTCATCTCGATGGGCTTTTTCGTCGAGGACAACAGCCCTATCGTCTGGCGCGGCCCGATGCTTGGGCGGATGCTGCGCAACTTCTTCCAGGAAGTCGAGTGGGGAGAGCTGGATTATGTGCTGCTGGACTTGCCGCCGGGCACGGGCGACGTCGCGCTCGACGTTCACCAGATCTTGCCGCAGAGCAAGGAAATCATCGTGACGACCCCTCATGCGACAGCAGCCTTCGTCGCAGCCCGCGCCGGGGCGATGGCCATCACGACACAGCATGAGATTCTCGGAGTCGTGGAGAACATGTCCTATTACATGAGCCCGTCCACCGGCGAGAAGGACTATGTGTTCGGACGCGGGGGAGGGGCGAAGCTGGCGGAGACGCTGCACACTTCGCTGCTCGCTCAAGTGCCTCTCGGCGCGCCGGACAACCATGTATCCGAGCCGGACTTCTCTCCGTCGGTGTACAAGGCGGAGACGGAGACGGGAGCCATCTATCTGGAGCTGGCCGATCAAGTCATCAGGCTGGCGCCGGCACATTGATTGTTCTTCATCGCCATTCAAAAAGGGCAGCCCCTGGAAAATCCGGGTGCTGCCCTTTTTGGCGTCTTCATGACTGGCCTTTACTGAAAGCTTGGCTTAAGGCTCAACCGCCTTTGTTCACCCAGTCCGAATATCCGCCTTTTGCTGTTTCGAGCTATAGCAGGCCCAGCCGCCTTTACGTCCTCATCAGCTTGATGTTCCGCTGCCCTCGCCGCTATCCTTGCTGTCGTCGCCGCCACCGCCGCCGTCTTCACCGCCGCTGTCGCCGCCTTCGCCGCCACCGCCGGAGCTCGTATCCACTTTCTCGCCCGGTTTGACGCGAAGCTCTTCCTGAACCGCTTTTTTGAGCAGGTCGAGGATTTCCACGCGGAAGAGCGGATTGGACATCGATTCCTGCATGATGGTCATGACCTGCTTGCGGTATTGCGAGCTCATGAGCACTTCGAGAATCATCTTGTCCATCTCCGGCGTTTTCATCGCCGAGATCAATTCCTTCTGGTACCCGGGATCTTTCATCAGCTCTTTGTGGATATCCTTGTTTTCTTTGTTGACCGCTTTGGCGAAGTCGCCGGCAAATCGGGTGTCCGTCATCAGCTTCTTGATCACTTTGTCGTAATCCGGCGACGTGATCGTTTCCTTGACAGCCATGCGCACACTTTCCGCATCCTGCACCGACAGCGACTTGATGCCGCTGCTCGACGTTCCCGCAGCGCTCATTTGGCTTTCCTGCAGCGCTTTCTGGGCGTCCTCCGTCTTGAGGATGTCGATCACCATGGATTTCATGTCTTTGTAGCTGGTCTGCTGGCCGCCTCCTCCTTGCGGCTCGGCGCCGCATCCGGTCAGAAGAACGGCAGCAAAAGCCGATATCGAAAAGCAGTACAAGGCCCGCTTGAGCTTCATGTCGAGGTTCCCCTTTCTTCGCTGTGCCGCCAAGTGTAGGATAGCGGCGATGATACGTACAGTATGCGCGAAGAGACGGGCGAATATCAGGGAAAGCCTTAGCTTTTTATTCCGTTCATGGTAAGATGAAGGATATGGCCAACTTCTCTGGGGGGATACATCCGCATGACGATCCGCAAGTGGTTTCACCTGTTCTGGACAACGCTGGCCTTGGGCGCCGCGACGACATTGATCGTCGGGGTCCTGATGCTTTTGACCGATAAGAGCTTCAGCGTATTCGGCTGGTCCGGATTCGGCTTCAACCTTTTCAATATGATGCTGGTGGGCTTGCTGATCGGCGCCTTCAGCCAGATGGGCTTTTTTGCTTATCTCACGGTCAATTACATCGCCCTGAGCGTATTCCGCAAAGCTTATCTATGGAATGCCTTGCAAGCGTATACGACTATTTTCGCGCTCGGATTCCTCGGCTATATCCTATATGGCGCCCGCGAAGACTTGGGCAATGTCGTCTTCTGGGCTCTGCCGCTTGGACTCGCCGCCGTATCTTGGGCGGTCGGAGCATGGAAGAGCCGGATAACCAACAACCACGCCTTCATCCCGACGCTGTTCCTGATGGTTGTCGTGACCGCGATCGAGGCATGGCCGAGCTTTCAGCCTGGAGATGACGGCAGTGTAAGCACAAGCGCGATCCTCTTCATGATGGCTCCGCTTGTCGTCTGCAATGCCTACCAGATTCTGCTGCTTCACCGCATTACGGGCAGCAGAAAAGCCGTCGACGCGCCAGAGGCGAAGACGGCCTGAAAGAAGTTCTTGCGGCTGCCTACATATGGATGGTGACCGGCTCGCTGGATACGCCGTTGTCCCGCACTTCCTTGCCGGAAGCCTCCGTGCCGCTGATCAGCTGGGAAACGCTGACGAATTCATAGCCCTGGCTGCGGAGCTGGTCGATGATAATCGGAAGCGCTTCGTGGGTCTGCTTCACGGAATCGCTCGCATGAAGCAGCACGATATCGCCGGGATGGGCGCGCTTGAGCACTCGATCGACAATGTTTTGGGTTCCGATATTCATCCAGTCCTGGGAATCGGTGTCCCATTGGATGACCTTGTAGCCCAAGCTTTCCGAAACTTGAAGCACCCTTTTGTCAAAATCCCCGTTGGGGAGGCGGATGAGCTGGGGTGCTTTTCCCGTCTCCTGGGTAAGGATGGAGTGGGCTGTCTGGATCTGATTCTTGATTTCTTCGTCGGTCAGCTTGCTGTAGTTTTCGTGCTTGTGGCCGTGGCTGCCGATTTCCCAGCCGCTGTCAACGATGGATTTGACGATTTGCGGATGGGTTTGCGCCCAGGGAGAGGAGAGGAAGAACGTAGCGTTCTTGACGTTTTTCTCTTTAAGGATTTCAAGGATGGGCTCGGCCCGCTTTTCTCCCCAGCTGATATCGAAGGTCAAAGCGATGATTTTTTTGCTTGTCGGCACATCATAGATAGCGGCAGGCTGATCGTTCGCAAACACGGAGATTTGGTCCTTCTCGGTATAGATGACACCGGCGGCAAAAATGACGGCCACGGCCAAGAAGAAATAACGCCTGATTTTTCTTCCGTTGAATACATAAAAATGATTCATCGATGAACGGGCTCCTTTCGCGGCAAGCTTGGCTTGCTGTATGGATTAGTACAATCTATGCCCGTCCGTACGGGATATTCGCGCCGCAGCCTAATTTTAGGGGGAAATGGAATGAGCAATCGAATGAAAGCAAGCTTCGCATCCATCAAGCTGGTGCGCCGGCAGTTTTGGCTGGGATGCCTGCTATTCGCGGCCGGCGCTTGGATCGGAGCGGTCAATGAAAGCTTCCATGCCATGCTTGAAGGTCAAATGAGCCAGATCCGGGATTTGGCCAAGACGCTTCAGGAAAGCGGCAATCCGACACTCAGCTTTTTCTTGTTCATTTTTTTCAATAATGCGGTAAAAGCGCTCGTTGTGATGGCGGCAGGCATTCTCTTCGGGGCGCTTCCGGTGTTTTTTCTCGTCATGAATGGCATGGTTCTCGGTTATTTATGGACGATTGAAGCGGCAGAAGCGGGAACGAGAGAGACGCTGCTTCATTTTACAAAAGGAATTCTGCCTCACGGCATCATCGAAATTCCCGTCATCATCCTCGCCGCCGCATATGGAATGAAGCTCGGGGGATATGTCTGGCGCTGGCTGGCGCTTGCTATGTCGGGAAGGGATACGGACTCTGTCCGGGCTGAATGGAAGGCTTATCTCCAAAGCCTTGTCCCTGCCGCAGCGATTGTCGTCCTGCTTCTTTTGGCAGCCGCGATAGTGGAAAGCACGCTGACAAGATGGATTTTGCAGCTGTAATAAAACTTCCATTATTTGAGCATAACTGTAAAGCGGCATCAGACCATGGAATGTTCCAGACATTCAAGGAGGCACCCCGTTATGCTCGGAATACTTTTCAACGACAAGGAATGCAAGGAACTCGACTATGTGCTGCGCAAGGAATTGGACGAGATGCTGCTTGATTTAGGGGATTCCCGGCTCGACGTAGATATCAAACAGGCCATAACCCGCAGGTACCGGATCGTATTCCGGATGTTCGCCCGGATTGCGCCTCCGAGAGAGCTGTCCCGGTATGCTCTCAGGGTCAGAAACAACCGCTAAAAAAGATTGAAATAAAAGTGGAATAAAGGGTTGACGGTCCTGTACAGGCTGTGGTAAATTAATTCTCGCCCCTTCGAACGGGCTTCATAAGAAGACAGCAGACGACATACATAAAGCGACATGGTAATAAAAAACAGGTTGCAATGAATGATTCAGCTGTGGTATATTATGAAAGTCGCCGCTTGAAAGCGACATAGAAATTTGTTATTTGAAAACTGAACAACGAGTGAAGCAAGTCAACGTTATAAATGAGCAAGTCAAACACCTTTATGGAGAGTTTGATCCTGGCTCAGGACGAACGCTGGCGGCGTGCCTAATACATGCAAGTCGAGCGGATCTTGTCCTTCGGGACAAGGTTAGCGGCGGACGGGTGAGTAACACGTAGGCAACCTGCCCTCAAGACTGGGATAACCTCCGGAAACGGATGCTAATACCGGATATGCGGTCTCTCCTCCTGGAGGGATC
>NZ_CBRA020000225.1:0-30776 GCF_000469945.2 Paenibacillus sp. P22
GCTTGCGGCCGCCATGGACAGGCTCCGCGACGGCGGAGCCGAGGTCAGGGACGTGCCGGAAGGCGGCGAAGTGACCGATCCTTCGGGAATCCGGCTGCGCCTGGCGAGCGCCGCGAAGCAGGCATGAGGCCAGGCTGCACGGCAAGCAAGGCGTGCTTGTCTAGGGGAGGCGCGCGCTTCCAGCTCCCCATCCTTCCTCTATGAGACTTCCAGGCGGAGCCGTCGCCGGCTTTGTGCTATAATTCAGCCATGACGCAAGTGAAAGGGGAGCATCCGGAAATGGCGAAGAAGAAGCATGCGCCTGCCCGCCGTCCAGAGCCGGGAGCGGAAGCGGCCAAGCCGGCGACGCTCAAGGATCTGCTGCCGGCGGATATGGTCCAGCGGCTGAAGTCCCAGGCCGACGGCATGAAGGCCGAGCAGGAGCGCGCCCGCGAGGAGGAGCGCCGCCGGGCGGAGGAAGCCCGCAAGGCCGAGCAGAAGCGCAACGAGAGCAGCATGGAGTATCTGCTCGACAACAGCAGCATGGATTGGAAGAAATTCAAGTAAGAAGGTCTCGTCCGGTTTGAGGATGCGCTTGGGTGGTAATAAAGGAAGCGGACGGCGGTTCTGCAAGGCAGAGCCCGCCGCAGCCCGCGAATACCGCAACCCCAAGCAGGAGGATTTGACCGACATGATGACCGAACCAAACCTATGCCATGAACGCGAAGCCTTCCAGCCCGCCCTCGCCGATCCTGCGGTTCTTCAGGAGGAGCTGATGGAGCTTGACCATACATTATATGAAATGCGATTCTATCTGAAGCGCAACCCCGAGGACGAGATGGCCGTTCTGCATCTGAAGCAGTTCGAGCGCAAGCGCCGTCGTCTGGCTGCGGAGCTTGCCGAGGCTGTCGCAGCCTCCTCGTTCTCCCTCAAGGGAGAAGAGAATCTCCAGCCGGCTTGACACCGGCCTTGAAATGGAGCGGCAATCGGCGGCAAGCGGATTGTTTGAAGCAAGAAAGCATCGGTACCCATAATCGCCAAGCGGCAGTCAGGATTTCCTGGCTGCCGCTTTTTTGCATTCCTCGGGTTTCGTTCGAGAACGATGCCGCCCCTCCTAGCCAAAGGACCACAACTCCAAAAGAAATGTCATGGGAGCGCACCCGCAATCCCCATAAAATGGAGGCGCTGCGGCAGAAGCCGCAGACAGACAAAGGAGGAATACATCATGTTCAAAAGATGGTCCCTGCTTCTGCTCGCCTTCAGCTTGACCCTGGCTTTGGCGCTCCCTATGGGCAGCGGCAAGGCGGAGGCCGCTCCGGTCTCGAACTTCTTCAACGTCATCAAGCAGGACGGAGCCGATCCGTGGATGTACAAGCATACGGACGGCTATTACTACTACACCCAGACGACCGGCAACAACATCACGCTGTGGCGCTCCAAGACGATCACCGGCATCGACGCCGGCGACAGCGCGGTCGTCTGGACGCCGCCGGCGGGCACGATGTACAGCTCCAACATCTGGGCGCCGGAGCTGCACTACCTCGACGGCAAATGGTACGTCTATTTCGCCGCCGACAACGGCAGCAACGAGAACCATCGCATGTACGTGCTGGAGAACGCGAACGCAAATCCGCTTGCGGGGGGCTGGACGTTCAAGGGCAAGATCGCCGATGCGTCCGACCGCTGGGCGATCGACGGAACGGTGCTGACGGTCGGGGCGAGCCGCTATTTCATCTGGTCGGGCTGGGAAGGCACGGTCAACGACAAGCAGCATCTGTACATCGCCCAGATGAGCAATCCGTGGACGATCTCTTCCGCACGGACGCGAATCGCGACTCCAACCTACAGCTGGGAAACGAATACGACGCCGCAGGTCAATGAAAGTCCGCAGGTCATCGTCAGGGGAAGCACGATCAGCCTCGTCTACTCGGCCAGCGGCAGCTGGACGGACGGCTACTGCCTCGGCCTGGTGACGGCGGGCACATCCGCGAACCTGCTCAACGCCGCTTCCTGGACGAAAAAGAGCGCGCCTCTGTTCGCCAGCGCGAACGGCGTCTACGGCCCTGGCCATCACAGCTTCACCAAGTCGCCTGACGGCACGCAGGACTGGCTCGTCTACCATGCCGCCAGATGGCAGGGCTCCGGCTGGACCCGCAATGTCCGCACCCAGCCGTTCGGCTGGAACGCCGACAATACGCCGAATCTCGGCGCGCCGGTCAATCCGAACGCTCCGATCGCCAAGCCTGCCGGCGAACCGGGCCGGGACCGCTACGAAGCCGAGAGCGCTCTGCTGGCAGGCGGAGCGGCCGTGGCGAACGAAGCCAGCGCTTCGGGCGGCAAGAAGGTCGGCTATCTCGATACGACGAGCAGCTACGCCCAGTTCACCGTCTCCGCCCCTTCGGCGGGCTGGTACGTGCTGGCCGTCCGCAACGGCAACGGCACGAGCGGACAGCCTTGGGCGATCCACTCGCTGTCCGTCAACGGCGGCGCGGCGTCCAGCTTCTACGTGGCCTACTCCGGCTGGAACAACTGGGGAGCCTCGACGGCCAAGGTGTACCTGAACGCCGGCACGAACACAATCCGCTTCACCGGCTCCAGCAATTACGCCGAGATCGACTGCATGGACATCTTTCCCGCCGGGTGACCTGTAAATATGTCCATTGTTCCTGTAGAAGCGGCATTTTTTCGCCGATCCCCTTCCCTTACGATAGAGCTATCAAAGCGCTCGCGCCTTGAACTACCAGGCAAAAGGGGATTAGAAACAGATGAAGACTCCGAAGTTCAAGAAAGCTTCGATCCTTGCCATGACGATGATGGTTCCGCTTCTTGCAACCGCTTGCTCCAGCAATGGCGGCGGCAACGCGCCGGCCGGCGAAGGCCAGAAGAGCGGCAGCGGCAAAAAGACGGAAATTTTGTTCTGGTCGCCGTTCTCCGGCTCCGACGGCCCGTTCATGAAAAAGATCGTGGACAAATACAACAGCTCCCAGGACAGCTACAAGGTCAACTTCGTCATCCAGCCGAACGGCGAGTACTACAAGCAGCTGGATGTGGCGCTCAGCACCGGCAAGGAGCGTCCGGACCTGATGATCATGCACGTGGACAGCGTGCCGACCTACCAGAGCAAGGACCAGCTGCAGCCGGTCGATGAGCTCGCCGCTTCCGCCGGCATCAATCCGGCGGACTTCGCGGAAGCCCCGGTCAAGTACGCCACGATCGACAGCAAGCTGTACACGATTCCGCTGGACATCCACCCGCTCGTCATGTACTACAACAAGGATCTGTTCGAGAAGGCCGGCATTACTGCGCCTCCGACGAACCGCGCGGAATTCGACTCGGCGGTGGAGAAGCTGACCGACAAGTCCAAGGGCGTCTACGGCTACGTGGTGCCGAGCCTGTGGCCGCAGCAGTTCATCTTCCCGTCGCTCGTCTGGCAGAACGGCGGCGAGCTGTGGAACGGCAGCGACGTCGCCTACAACTCTCCGGAAGCGGTCGAGATGGTGCAGTGGCTGCGCGGCATGGTCGAGAAGGGCATTTCCCCTGGCAACGTGCAGCAGGACGGCGAGAACACGCTGTTCCTCCAGGGCAAAAACGCCATCCAGTTCAACGGTCCGTGGATGAAGTCCCAATTCGACGAGGCCGGCCTGAACTACGGCGTCGCCGTCATTCCGCAGATCGGCAAAGCGAAGCAGGCGATCTATGCCGGCTCCCACGGCTTCGTCGTGCCGAAGGCCGTAACCGACGCGGACAAAATCGCGGGCATCGGCGATTTCCTGAAGTACGTCGCCGGCAACTCGCTCGACTGGGCCGAATCCGGCCAGGCGGTCGCCTCGCACAAGGTGCTCGAGAGCGCCGAGTTCAAGGCGATGGCGTTCCAGAGCACGGTCGCCGAAAGCTTCCCTTCCGTTCAATTCGCGCCGAACGTGCTGAACTGGGGCACGATCGTCGAGCCGATGTGGGGCGAGCTTAGCAACGCGATTCTGGGGAAGAAATCTCCGCAGCAAGCGATGGACGACGCCGTCGCGAAGTCCCGCCAGGCGATCAAAAAATAACGGCTTTCCAAACGTAATGAGGCGGAAGGGACGGGGAGCGCGGGCAGCCGCCTTCCCGTCCCTCCTTCCGTCCACGACTATCGGAAAGATGAAATGGAGGCATCGTCTATGAAAAGCGCCTGGACTTCCCGGCTGACCTCGTTCCTGTTCATTCTCCCCTATCTGGCCGCCTTCGGGCTGTTTCTGCTCTTCCCGATCCTGTACGGCGTCGTCATCAGCCTCCAGGATTTCGAGCTGCTGTCGGCGGAGCATGCCTTCGTCGGCTTAAGCAACTACATCACCATCTTCACTCCCGGCACCTACGAGAACAGCCTGTTCTTCAAAGGCTTGTGGACGACGGCTCAGTTCGTCCTGTACTCGGTGCCGCTGCTCATCGTCATCGGCCTCGGCCTCGCGATGCTGCTGAACGCGCTTCCCGCCCGGGTGCGCGGCTTGTTCCGCACGTTCTATTTCCTGCCGTACGCGCTGTCCGCTTCCGTCATGGCCGTCATCTGGCTCATGATGTTCGACACGAACGCCGGGTTCCTCAACAGCCTGCTCGCCAAGCTGGGCATGGCCGGAATCCCGTGGCTCACCGATACTCCCTGGGCCTGGATATCGCTGGTCTCCACGACGATCTGGTGGACGATCGGATTCAATATGATCATATTCATCAACGCGCTCAACGAGGTTCCGGAGGAGTATTACGAGGCGGCCTCGATCGATGGCGCCGGGCCCTGGTCCCGCTTCGTCTCCATCACGCTGCCGACGATCCGGCCCGTCCTGCTGTTCGTCATGATCACCTCGACGATCGCCTCCTTCAACATTTACGCGCAGCCGTTCCTGCTCACGCGCGGCGGTCCCGGCGATACGACCCGGGTGCTGCTCATCAATGTGCTCGACCAGGCGTTCGCGCGCAAGGATGTCGGCTCCGCCTCGGCGATGGCGATCCTCATGGCCGTGCTGATCATGGCCGTATCCGTCGTCCAGTTCAAGCTCACCAACCGGAAGGAGAAGGCATAGATGGCGAACCCGAAAACCAAACAAGCGATTCTTCTCCTGCTCGCTGCCGTCATCGCGCTGGTCATGGTCCTGCCGCTCGTATGGATGCTGTCGACCGCGTTCAAGAACGACTTCGAAGCGCTCTCGGGAAGAATGGATTTCCTCCCGCGCAAGCCGACCCTCGACAACTTCAAGCAGGGGCTGGGCGGCGAGCTGATGAATACGCCCGTGCTGCGCTGGATCGCGAACTCGCTGTCCGTCGGCGTCATCGGCACCGGACTCGTGCTGCTGATCGATTCCATGGCGGCCTTCGCGCTGGCCAGGCTGAACGATCTGCCGCTGCGCCGGGTGCTGCTGCCGATGTTCATCGCCTCGCTGATGATCCCGGGCGTGCTGACGTTCCTGCCGATGTATATGGAATTCAACTCCCTCGGCCTGATCAACACGTATCCGGCGCTCATCCTGCCTGCGACGGCCGGAGCCTTCGGCGTGTTCCTGCTGTACCAGTTCTTCGTGTCCTTCCCGAAGGAAATCGAGGAGGCGGGACGAATCGATGGAGTGAACAAATGGCAGCTGTACGCCCGCATTCTGCTGCCGTCGGCCGTGCCGATCATGGTGACGCTCGGCATCTTCACGTTCATGGGCATCTACAACGACTTCGTCTGGCCGCTGTACGCCACGACCTCGCCGGAGATGCGGACGATTACGGCCGGCATCGCAATGATGGCGACCGGCAGCTACACGCAGAGCTACGGCAAGCTGATGGCGATGACGACGATCGCGGCGCTTCCGGTCGTGCTGATTTTCATCCTGGGCCAGAAATCCTTCGTGCGGGCGATTACGAGCGCCGGCGTGAAGTAGCTCGGGGCAGCCGGCTCCGGGCCGGACAACATGAGAGCAAGGAGACGACCGATGTCAATACGAGGCAAAAGAGCTTTCCTGCTCGCGGCGGGAGCGCTTTTAGTCCTGATCGCAGGAGGAATCTATTGGATGCAGCAGCAGGGAGACGAAGAGAAAACGCTTTCGTATAATGGACATGGAGGCATGTTCAAGAACACGCTGGCCGAGATCGACACGCCGGATCCGAGCGTCGTCTACCGGGACGGGTTCTATTACATGACATTCACGCACAATGGAGCCGACATCATGGTCATGAAATCCAGAACGCTGGATTTCCGCGCCGCAGAGCGCAAGGTCGTCTGGTATCCGCCGGCGGAAACGGCTTATTCGGCCAATCTATGGGCGCCTGAGATCCAGTATCTCCAAGGGAAATGGTACATCTATTTCGCCGCCGACGACGGGGACAACGCCAATCACCGGATGTATGTGCTGGAAGGCGAAAGCGGCGATCCCATGGGCAGCTATGCTTCAAGGGACAGATCAAGGACGACAGCGATAAATGGGCGATCGACGGGCTCGCGATGGAGCATGAAGGCAAGCTGTACTTCGTCTGGTCGGGCTGGGAAGGCGACGTGAACGAAGCCCAGAACACGTATATCGCGCCGATGAGCGATCCTTGGACGATCAGCGGGCCGCGGGTGCTGCTGAGCCGGCCGGAGCTGGACTGGGAAAAGGCCGGAGGCCCGCCTTACATCAACGAAGGCCAGTCGCTGCTGTACAAGGACGGCCGCGCCTTCATCGTGTATTCGGGAGCGGGAAGCTGGACTCCGCTCTACAGTCTCGGGCTGCTGGCGCTGAAGCCGGGCGGCAATCCGCTGGAGCCTTCCGACTGGACCAAGGCGCAGGAGCCGCTGCTCGCCATGGACGAGGAGGCCGGCGTCTACGGACCGGGGCATAATTCCTTTGTCCCTTCGCCGGACGGCAGCGAGGCATGGCTCGTCTATCATGCGACCTCCGGCGCGGCCGACGGCTGGAACAACCGCAAGGCGCGGGCTGCGCGGGTGGAATGGGACGAGAACGGGCTGCCGGTCTTCGGCAAGCCGCAATCGCTGGCGACGCCGCTCCGGATGCCGTCCGGAACGGGCGTCTTCCAGGCGAAGGACGCCGTCCGGGACGGAGATCGGCTCCTCTTCGGCGCGATCCCGTCGACGGTGGAGGCCGGCGCTCCGGTGCGGGTCCATTATCGGAACGCCGGGGGAAGCGAGGCCGCTGCGAGCATCGGCAGCGAAGCGGGAGAAGCGGCGGAGCTGAAGCTGGCCCCGACGGATGCGGACAGCATCGGCTACGCCTATGCGCAGGTTGGGTTGCGCGAAGGGATGAACGAGCTGGCGGTGGAGGCGGCAGGCAGCGGCGTGGAGGTGCTTGCCGTGGAAATTCCGCGTTATGAAGCCGAATGGGCGGCGTTCGGTGGCGATGCGGCGGAGGAGGAGAATCCGTATGCCTCCAGGGGCGCGGCCGCTGGATTGTACGGCGAGGGAGATACGCTGCGGTTCGCGAATGTGAACGTGCCTCGCGGCGGCAAGTATACCGTATCCGTGGCCGTCCTGAACCCTGCCGAAGGAGCGGAGCTGTCGCTCGCCGCGAACGGCGGGCGCAAGAAGGCCGTGAAGCTGAAGGCGCAGGAACGCAATGCGCGAGGCGTGTACGAGGCGGAGCTGGAGCTGGAGGCCGGGGAGAACGAGCTTGTTCTCTTTGACAGCCGAGGAAGCTTCATTATAGATTATGTGGATATATGGAGAAGGCCCGGCTGACGGGTCTTCCCGGGACAGCGGACCGAATAGGACCGGAAGAGCGGGCCGTACCCGGAATGCGGGGAAGGATGCCGTCAATCTCAATCATTCCGCTTGAAGACAGCGCGAGACGGGGGAGCATGCAGCATGACAGGCAGCCGAGGCAGCAGGAACAGGAACAGTCGGATCGGATATGGGAATCGAACGATAAGGCGGATCGCGCTGCTGATGGGCGCTTCGATCGCCGTCGCGGCCGCAGCGGGCTGCTCCGGAGAGAAGCCGGCCGAGAAGCTGCCGGATCCCGTCCAGCCGGTCGTGCTGGAGTATTGGACCCCCTTCAGCGGCGGGGACAATATTTTCATGACGGAGCTCGTCGAGAAGTTCAACGCGGAGCATGAGGACATCCGGGTCGAGCAGATCAATTCCCGGCTGGACGACTATTATTCGCGCCTTCGGACCGCCATCCTGGCCGGCAACGCGCCGGACCTGGCTATCGTCCATGCGACGAACCTGCCGCAATTCGTCCAGAACGGCTACATCGAGAAGCTGGACGGGCCGGCTGCGGAGACGGGGCTCGACTGGAGCATGTTCAATGCAAATATCGCGGAATCGACTCTGTACGGCGGCGGCCATTACGCGGTTCCGCTCGACACGCATGCGCTGGTGCTCTATTACAACAAGAAATTCCTGCGGCAGGCCGGGCTTCTCGATGCGGAGGGCAAGCCGATTCTGGAGCCTGGAGAGCAGGGCTTTGCGGGCTTCCTGGAGCGGATCAAGGAGCGCGTTCCGTCCGGCATCGCTCCGCTTGCCCTGCCGAGCACGAGAATCGATTCCGTCTGGCTGTGGTGGAGCCTGTACAACCAGATCGACGGCGGCGGCCGGTTTTTCAGTCCGGACGGGACGAAGGCTGTCTTCGACAATTCCGATTCGCTGCGGGCGCTGGAGTTCGTGGACAGCCTCTACAAGCGCGAGCTTATTCCTCCCGGCATCAACGATGCGTTCAAGATGTTCCATGACGGAGAAGCGGCGGCGCTCATTACCGGCATGTGGGGAACAGGAGCATTCGAGAAGGCCGAAGGCCTGGAGCTCGGCGTCATTCCTTTTCCCGTTATTTACGATCATCCTGCGGTATGGGGAGACACGCACACGCTGGCTCTGCCTGCCAAGGCGGGCCTGACGCCGGAGAAGCGGAAAGCCGCGCTGACGTTCGCCAAGTGGGCGGTCGACAACGGCGTCATGTGGGCGGAGGCCGGGCATGTCCCGAGCTCCAAGAAGGTCGTGGCGAGCGAAGCGTTCTCGGCGCTCAAGTTCCGCAGCGACTATGCGGCTACAGCCAACTACGTCGTTTATTGGCCTCGCCATGTCAAGCAGTGGACGATGATCGAGAAGCTGATCTCCGAGTGGGAGAAGATGATCTACCGTCAGCAGACTCCGGCGCAGGCGCTGGAGCGGGCGGCGGCGAGCGTGGACAATCAGCTGGGCAAGTAGGCATCGCGGCGGAAGGGGAGAAAGGAATTTGAAGGCATTCGGCAACTGGTTCCGCAATCTGGAGCTGGCGCGCAAGCTGATTCTCATCAATGTCGTTTTCATCGTGCTGCCGCTTGGCCTGATGGGGTATCTCGCCTTCTCCCGCTTCTCCGCAACGACGGAAGCCAAGGTGGGCGATTACCAGCTCCAGACGCTGAAGCAGATGACGCTGAATATCGACACCTATATGAACGAGCTCAACCGCCTGACGGTGATGCCTTATCAGTATCCCAAGGTGACCGCTTATCTGGAGTCGAAGCGGGCGCCGGGCCAGGCGCTGTCGCTGGAGGAGATCAACGAGCTGAACAGCTTCGTCACCCAGGTGTTCCTGAACGGGCGCGTCGACATTCTCGGCGTCTCTCTCTACGGCCAGGGCGGAGCGTCTTACGTCGTCCTTCCGGAGAGCCAGTACGTGACGACCTACAAGCTGGACGAAAGCGCCGAGTGGCTGGACCGGTTCAAGGGCCAATACGGCGAGCCGGTCTTCATCGCGACCCATGACGTCCGGTCGACCGGGGGCAACGTGTACCAGGCGTTCTCGATCGCCCGCGAGCTGCGCAGCTTCGACAGCGGCCAGTCGCTCGGCTATATCGTGATCGACGTGGATCCGAAGTTCATCCGCGAGATTCTGTCCAAGGTGAAGCTGGACCCGGAGGAGTCGCTCTACATCGCCGACCGGTCCGGCAACCTCGTCATCCGCAAGGATGACGGGGGAAGAGAGATGGCTCCCGGGCTGTACCTCGGGCGCACCGGGGAAGGCGTCAGCCATGTCCGCAATGACGGGCGCGGGCTGCTGGTCTCCCATTTCACCTCGGAGGTGACCGGCTGGACGACGGTCGGCATCGTGCCGGTGGCGAGCCTGATGAAGGATACGGATACGCTGCGGACGTTCATCATCGGCATCGGCGCGACGAGCGTCGGGCTTGCGCTGCTGCTGTACGTGTTCATCGCCTACCGGATTACCCGGCCGCTGCGCAAGCTGAGCCGCCTCATGCGGAACGTCGAGCGGGGAGAGCTCGGCCAGAGCTTCCCTGCAGAGGGACGGGACGAGATCGGAGCGCTCGGCCGCTCCTTCAACGAGATGGTCGCCAAGCTGAGCGAGCTCGGCTACCTGCTCTACGAGACCGAGATCCGCGAGAAGGATGCCCAGATCGCGGCTTTGCAGAGCAAGATCAACCCGCATTTTCTCTACAATACGCTCGGGTCGATCAGCATGTACGCGGAGATGGAGGGCAGCCGCGAAATCATCACGATGTCGAACAATTTGAGCCGGCTTCTGCGCTACAGCCTGAGCGGACGCAAGGAGCGGGTGACGCTGAAGGACGAGCTCGACCATGTCTCCGGGTACATGAAGATTCAGCAGATGCGCTACGAGGAGCGGATCAAGTTCACGATGGATGCCGATCCCTCGCTGCTGGATTGCGAGGTCATCCCGCTCATCATTCAGCCGCTCGTGGAGAACGCAATCAACCACGCTCTGGACAAGGGCGCGGGCCAGGGGCGGATCGCGCTGACGGCGGAGGCGGCGGGGCAGGTGCTGGAGATTGCGGTAGCCGATGACGGGATCGGAATGAACGCGGAGGCGCTGGAAGGGCTCCGCGCCCACCTGCAGAGCACCAAGGAGCTCGGCGGCCAGTCGGGCAACGGCCTGCTCAACGTCCACCGGCGGATCGTGCTTCACTATGGCGAGGAATACGGCCTGACCTTGGAGAGCATGCCCTATCAGGCTTCCGGGTCGCGCTCCGGTTTCCGCTGCTTCATCATGCAGGCGCCAGATTGGAGGAGATCGGGTAAATGCCGAAAATATTGATTGTCGATGACGAGTCGATCTTCCGCAGGGGGCTCCGCAAGATGATCGCCGGCCTCGACGAGAGCTGGGAGATCGTCGGCGAAGCCTGCGACGGGTACGAAGCGCTGGATAAAATCGAGGAGCTCGCTCCCGACGTCCTGCTGACGGATATCCGCATGCCCCGCATGGACGGCATTCAGCTGCAGCAGATGGCGGGAAGCCGGCACCAGGAGCTGCTGACCGTCGTTGTCAGCGGCTACGACGATTTTGCCTACGTCCAGCAGTCGATGCGCCAGGGGGCGATGGACTATCTGATGAAGCCGGTCGAGCGCGAGGAGCTGTCCCAGGTGCTGGAGAGGATCAAGGCAGAGGTGGAGCGGCGCCGGAAGTCCGCCCGTTCGGAGACGGGCTGGGACGCGCAGCCGGCCGTGCGGCGCCATATGACGGAGCATCTGGCCGAATCCCTGCTGTCGGGCAGGGTGGATGAGAGCGAGCTGCGGCTGCTGGAGCAGATGGGCATAGCGCTCCCGCATCCGTACTTCGTCTGCATGGTCATCAAGCTCGACAAGCAGTCGGTCGGGGAGGAGCGCTACCGGAGCGGCGACGCTTCGCTGTTCCAGCTGTACATCCAGCAGTTCGTGCAGGAAATGCTGGACCGGCACGCCAAGGGGCTCAGCTTCGTGCTGTCGGATTCGAAGGTGGTCGCGCTCATCAATCTCGAGCGGCCGGAACCGCTGCCGAGCCGTTCGGATTCGCTGGCGGACATGATCCGCAGGCAGATCTCTTCCCTGTCGCGGCTTACGGTGACGATCGGAGTCGGCCGGCCGGCCGAGGGGCTGGCCGGCATTCCGAAGGCGTACGGCGAAGCCGAAATCGCGCTGCTGCACCGGCTCATCGTCGGCGGCGACAGCGTGCTGGACTATGCCGAGGTCGCCGGGAGGTGCCGTGCGGACGACGAGGCCGCGAAGCGTTCCGCCGACAGCCTGGAGAAGGCGGTCATGGAAGGCCGGAGCGAGATCATCGCGGCCATGGCGCGCCAGTGGATCGACGAGCTGTGCGGCATGGCCCGCACGCCGGAGAGCATCCACCAGCAGCTGTGCAAGCTGCTGATCCGCTACTACGAGCTGGCGGAGGAGCTCGGGGCGGCGGGCGCCTGGCTGGACCGTTCGGATATCGGCAGGATGCTCGTCGAGATTTGCGCCATCACTTCCCGGCAGGAGCTCGCGGAGCGGCTCGAGGAGCTGCTGTGCCGGCTTGCGGAGGCGATCCAGCAGTCCAGGGAGCAGCAGGACCGGGACCCGATCGCGGCGGCGAGCCGCTACATTGAGGCGAACTTCCGGGAGGCACTGACGCTGAAGGACGTCGCGGACGAGGTGTTTTTGAACCCGGCTTACTTCAGCAATCTGTTCAAGCAGCGGACGGGCGTCACCTTCATCGAGCAGCTGACCCGCGTCCGCACGAGAGAGGCCCAGCGCAAGCTCGCCTTCACCAACGAGAAGATCAATGCGATCGCCGAGGAAACCGGATTCGCCCATGTGCGGCATTTCAACCGGGTGTTCAAAAGCCGGCTCGGCGTCTCGCCCAAAGAATACAGGGACAGTATGCGCGCGGGCGGCGATCGTCCGCTGGCATGAGTTCAATGCTTTCGTGCAAATGAGGCCAATTCGGCGTGCAAATGTGGACGATGCCGGCGCGCAAATGAGGCCAATGCCGACGTTCAATTGAGGCTATGTTGCGAACGGATGAGGCCTATGCCGAAGGGCATCAGTCCCGAATCGGCAAGTTGGATAAGATCCATGCTGAAAAGTGCTTGAGGACCACAACGGTGAGTGCATGAGGTCTATAACAATGAGTGGAGGAAATTTCGAATGGTAGATCAGCATCGCGCGGAGTATCCGAGGCCGCAATTCGCCAGGGAGAGCTGGATCAATCTGAACGGGGAATGGGAATTCGGCTTCGACGACGCCGGAGAAGGAGAGAGGAAAGGCTGGCATAAGGGTGAGACGCCTTTGGAGCGCGTCATCCAGGTGCCCTTCGCCTTCCAAAGCAAGCTCAGCGGCATCGGAGATCCGGAGTTCCACGACATCGTCTGGTACCGCCGGGAGCTGGAGCTTCCCGAGCCGTTTGCAGGCAAGCGGATTCGGCTTCATTTCGGAGCGGTCGACTACGACGCCTCGGTATGGGTGAACGGGATCCTCGTCGCCCGCCACGAGGGAGGGCATACGCCGTTCAGCGCGGATATCACCGCTGCCCTGCATGATGGCGGGGAGAAGAACCAGCTCGTCGTGAAGGCGGCCGATTACAGCAAGGACGTCACGCTTCCGCGGGGCAAGCAGTACTGGAAAAGCGACTCGGCAAGCATCTTTTACACCCGCACGACCGGCATCTGGCAGACGGTATGGATGGAGGCGGTCTCCGAGACCTCGCTGGGCAAAGTGAGATTCACGCCGGATATCGACCGCCAAACGGTGGAAATCCGTTCCTGGGTGGAGGGGCCGCTGAGAGACGGATTGACGCTGCAGGTGGACATTTCGTTCCAGGGCGAGCCGGTTGCCAGCGATACGTTCTCGGTTCGCGGCGCGCATGAAGCCCGCAGCATCCGGCTGGCGGACTTCAACGACCACGGTCTCGGCCGGTGGTGGTCGCCGGAGCGGCCGAACCTGTACGACGTCCGGTTCAGCCTGCTGGACGGGGAAGAGGTTCTCGACGAGGTGGCGAGCTACTTCGGGATGCGCAAAATCTCGATCGAGAGCGGCAGGCTGTGCCTGAACAACCGGCCTTATTTCATGAAGCTGGTTCTGGACCAGGGGTATTTCCCGGACGGCAACCTTACGCCGCCGAGCGACGAGGCGATCCGGCGCGATGTCGAGCTGACCAAGGAAATGGGCTTCAACGGAGCCCGCAAGCACCAGAAGCTGGAGGATCCGCGCTATCTGTACTGGTGCGACAAGCTGGGCCTGCTTGTATGGGGCGAGGCGGCGAATGCGTACGAATATTCGGAGGAATACGTGCGGCGCTTCACCCAGGAATGGCAGGAGAGCATCGAGCGGGATTACAATCATCCGTCCGTCGTCGTCTGGGTGCCGCTCAACGAGAGCTGGGGCGTGCCGAACATCGCCGTCGACAAGCGGCAGCAGGAGCATGCCCAGGCGATGTACCATCTGACAAGGTCGCTTGACGCGACGCGTCCCGTCATCTCCAACGACGGCTGGGAGATGGTGAGCACCGACCTGTTCAACATCCACGACTACGAATGGCGCCGCGAGGTGCTGGAGAAGCGCTATTCCACGGCGGAAAACGCCGTCTCGGCATCGCCGGCCGGGCGCGTGCTGGCGGTGGACGGCTTCCCTTACCGCGGACAGCCGATCCTCGTGACGGAGTTCGGCGGCATCGCTTACAAGAAAAGCGACTGGGAAGGCTGGGGCTATTCCGGAGCGGAGAACGACGAGGACTTTGCGGCCCGGCTGAACGCGGTCATATCGCCGCTGCTTCTGTCCGGATGCGTGCAGGGATATTGCTATACGCAGCTGACGGACGTGGAGCAGGAGATCAACGGCCTGCTGACGTACGACCGTCAGCCCAAGCTGCCGCTGGAGACGATCCGGACGATCAATGAGGGACGCTGGCAGGAATAGAATCAGGCAGAGGACTGTTCCGCTAGCCGCTTTCTTGACCTTTCAACCGAATGTAAAACCGGAATAAGGCGAGAAAACCGTCTTATTCGCTTATCCGGCCTCAGCCCTCGGTGCAGGGCTTTCCACTTGCACTGGAGATGAAGGCGAGGTCGGATTTTCTGCGGCAGAAGGAGCCGGAACTGCGGCTTGAATAAACAGCAAAACCCGGCTCCGAGAGAGCCGGGTTTTGCTGTTTAAAGGATTCGCTGAGATGAGATGGCCGCCGCATGTGTTTCATATTCCCCAACCCAGGCTCGGGGAGAACGCGACGACTGAAAATCACCCAGCTAAAGCGGTCCCCTGGGGATCAGCTCTTTGGCTCGGCGCCGTTCAGCTTCGAGGCTGCGCTTGCCGCATAAGCGGACAACACCCGCAGCGGCCATATGTACCGGCTGCTGTGATAGTTCAGATACACATGGCCGGGCAAGCCGCCGCCGGTCGGATAGCGGCTGCGCCAGTCGTCCGCCTCCAACAGCTCGATCAGGCATTCGATGCCCCGATCGATGGCGACGGGGGGCGAGGAGGGATGAGCCATCAATCCTTCGAGCGCCCAGGCGGTTTGCGATGGCGTGCTTGCTCCGAGCGCACGGTATTCTGAAGCGACGTCGCTGAAGCAGGATTCGCCCCAGCCGCCGTCCGCATTCTGCACGGAGAGGAGCCAGTTCATGCCGCGGTAGAGGGCGGAGGCGCTGCGCTTGGCGCGCATGGCCATTAGACCGGTGATCGCTGCGCCGGTGCCGTGCACATAGGCGATTCCCCAGCGTCCCGGCCAGCAGCCGGAGCGCTGCTGCTGCTTCAGGATCCAGGCGGCTGCACGGACAGCGGCATCGCCATGCGGATCCTGTCCGCCTTCTCCGGGGTCCACCGCCGCGCTTACCCAAGAAGGAGCCGGGTCATTCCGGCGGCTTGACCACGCAAGCGTGCGGGCGGTCAGGTCGACCGTAGAAGGATCGGTGACGATCTGCGAGGCCTGCTCGAACTGGATAAGCCCGATCAGCGGGCTTCCGGATTCACGCTCAAAGGCCGGCCAGCCGCCGTCTTTGTTCTGCATCGACCACACCCAGCGGTCCCCTCGTTCGCGGGCTTCATCCGGGAAAGCATCCGCTGCGGGAATCCTTTGGAGCATCGAGAGAGAGGCTGTCGTATCGTCGATATCCGGATAGCGGGTGTTCACATCCGAGAATCCCCAGCCTCCGGGCGGCGTGCGAGGATTGCGGCGAGCCCAGTCGCCCTTGGCCGTCTGCTGGCGGGAGGCTATATATCCTGCCGCCCGCTGCAGCGCGTCATGATCTGCGGAAAGTCCACTTTCATGCAGCACGCAGCCCAGCATCGCCGTATCCCATACGGTCGAGGAGGCGATCTGCAAATGGGAGATCTCGTGACGCGGATCATCCCATACGAGCGACCGGATTCCGTCGAGGCCGCGCCTTATGACCTCGTGGCTTGGCGGGTAGCCGATGGAGACGAGAGCTGCGATCATGAGGATGGTGGCGGTGGAATAGGTGAGCAGAGTGCCGTTCGGCTCTATCCGGTCGAGCATGAATTTCTCGCCCTTGTCCAGCGATGCCGGGTAGAGAGGGGAATGGCCGGCAGCGAGCGCCTCGGCCATGCCGGCAAGCGGCCCCGGAAGCGAAGGAGGCTTCAGAAAGCTCCTGCTCTCTCCGGCCACGAGCTCCGAGAGATTGGGCAGGCGCCCATCGCCGAGCTTGAAGCTGCCGGAGGCCAGCATGAGCACCGGCACGAGATGAACGCGGGCATGGCCGGACAGATCGAACAGGCTGAGCGGCAGCCAGGACGGGGCGAGCAGCGTCTCGACCGGAATGCGCAGAACCCGCGGCCAATCCAGCTGGCCGGTCATGCAGAGCAGCACCTGGGTCATCATCGTCCGTACTTCTCCAAGCCCGCCTAGTGCGAGAATGAAGCGGCGGGCGTTGACCATCCGCGGATCGCCGTATTCGTAATAGCCGGTGGCGAGCAGCGCGTAATAGGCTTCCACGGTCGACTCCAGATGGCCTTCCTTCTGATCCTCATGCAGCTTCCAGCCTCCGCCGTCTTCCTGAAGCACGGCAATGCGCTGCGCAATCCGCCGAGCCAGCTCGCGATGATCCTCCATCCAATCCATCGCCTTCAGCAGGATCAGCAAAAAAGCATCGCTCATGACGCCGCTCTCGCAGCACAGCCGCCATGCGCCGTCGGGACTTTGCCGCTCCAGAAGCTCTTCCCGGAGCCGTTCTGCCGTTTCCTTCGCCTGTCCGCTCCATTTCATTTCGACTCACCTCGGTTTCAGCAAGGATAATCATCGCGTTCAACAAGGATATTCATCGCGTCGGAGGCACTTGTCCAATCATGAGCGCCATGTTCCGCACGGGTTGAACCATACGTTCGTGTGAGGAGATGAAAGATGAAAGACGTGCCGGTTGCCGGAGGAGGCGGATGGACCCGCACAAGCCTCATTCTTGTCCTGTTCATTGGGCTTGTCATCGTCGACCGGGTCGGGTTCGTACACGCGAGCAGCGATAAGAAGGGCGGGCTGCCGGGAGGCGTCCTGACGCAGGCAAAGGCTGTGCCGGCCGCTGGACCGCACGAGGTCCGGCGGGGCGCAGCCCTTTTGGCGCGTCGTGAGGCGGCGTCATGCCAACCGCCAAGAAACGGCCAATGGCATAACGCTTCGAGTTGGCCAATGGCATGACGCCGCGAAGCAGCCAATGGCATGACGCAGCGAGGCAGCCAATGGCATGAATGCCTCGAGCCGGCGCTCGCCTCGTCAGGACGAGCCAGGAGGCTGCCTGCCGGGCCTCAGCCTGCCGGCTTCGCGAAGAACCGCTTGAGGGCATCATAGACCTCGCTTTTGTCGCGGATGACGGAGAACAGGAATTTCTTGTCCTGGATATGCTTGTAGGCGGACATCAGGGTGCTGCTCCGGTTGTACTGGTTGACCTCGCCATAGCCGAACAGGTTGGAACGCTTCATCAGCTCGTCGATCAGCTTGATGCATTTCTCGTTGTCCGAGGTCAGGTTGTCGCCGTCGGAAAAATGGAAGGGGTAAATATTCCAATTGGCTGAAGGGTAGCGGCTGTCGATGATGTCGAGAGCCTTCTGATAGGCGGACGAGCAGATCGTGCCGCCGCTCTCGCCGCGGGTGAAGAACTCCTCCTCGGTCACTTCCTTCGCTTCCGTATGGTGGGCGACGAATACGATCTCGACATGCTCGTATTTGCGGCGCAGAAACTTGGTCATCCAGAAGAAGAAGCTGCGGGCGCAGTATTTCTCGAACGAGCCCATGCTGCCGGATGTATCCATGAGGGCGAGCACGACGGCGTTGGAGTGGGGCTTCATGACCTCCTGCCACGTTTTGTAGCGCAGATCCTCCGGAGTGATCCCCCCGATGCCTTGACGTCCCGCGTTGGCGTTGCGCCGAAGATTTTCAAGCAGCGTGCGCTTTTTGTCGATGTTGCTCATGATGCCTTTTTTGCGGATATCCTGAAACACGATGTCGGCGGCTTGAACGTTCTCCTTCTGCTTCTGCTCCAGCCTTGGCAGCTCCAGCTCCTCGAAGAGCAGATCCTCCAGCTCATCCATGGTGACCTCGGTCTCGAAATAATCCTCGCCGGCCTGATCCCCCGCCCCTTGCCCTTTGCCTTTGCCCTTGGCTGCGGAAGGGTCCACGCCAAGAACGTCGCCTACCTGGGAGTCCCCGTCTCCTTGTCCGACATGCTGCTGCTTGTTGTGATTGTAGACGAAGCGGTACTCGTCGATGCTTTTTACCGGCACCTTGACGGTTTCGCGCCCATTCGAGAGGATGATGCTTTCGTCGGTGACGATATCTTTCAGATTTTGCTTGATGGCCTCGCGCACCTTCTGCTGATGGCGGGTCTGGTCCTGATAGCCTTTGCGATGCAGGGACCAATCCTCGCGGGAGACGATGGACAGCGGTTCCGTCATAGCCGCTCACCCCACTATGTGTATTTCAGAGCCTGTAGGACCTGTTCTCCAAGTATATTCATGGGGAGGGGATTCATTACCGAATGCAGGCGCAGGGCGAGGCGTCTGCCGGCGCTGGACGAGCCTTCAAGGGGATATGGTATAATGGGAACATTCGCGAGCCGGATTACGTGCTTGCAAGAAGAGGTGAAGCCGCATCATGTTTCCCCGTTATATCGCCTACGGCTCGGTCCATGCCCTGATCTCCGTCGCGCTCGGAGCGTTCGGAGCCCATGGGCTCAAGGACCGCCTTACGAGCGACATGCTGGACGTATTCGAGACCGGCGTCCGTTATCAGATGTATCATGCCATCGCCCTTATCCTCATCGCCTTCGCCGCCAGCCGTCTGGGAGAGATCCGGGCCTTGCGCAACGGCGGCCGGCTCATCAATGCGGGCATCTTCCTCTTCTCGGGAAGCCTGTACGTTCTGAGCATGAGCGGAGACACTTGGCTCGGAGCCATCACGCCGCTCGGAGGGCTCTGCTTCATCGCCGGCTGGGCGCTGACCGCCTGGGCCGCCTGGAGCGCCCGGGGCCGTTCCTGAAGAGCGGGCAGCCGCCCGCGGATGAGGTTTTGAAAGCAAAAAAAATGCGGCGGCACCTTTGCGGTGCCGCCGCATTTGCAACAACAGGGAATGAAAGAGGACCGCAGCCGCCAACGGGCGCGCTGCATGCTTGCTAGCTGAAGTCGTCGATTTCCTGGAGCAGGAACGTGTAGACCTGCTTCTCGTCGACATGATAGACGGTGATGAGCTCGTTCTCGATGTTGAGGATTCTTCCCGGAATGCTCATGCGGACGCCCTTGCCCTTGTTGATGCTGAGCCGGACGAGAGTTTTTTGTTCCATATGATGCAGCAGGGTGGACGTGACGCCGGAGGATCCGGAGCCGCTGGAAGGCTGTGCGGCCTCGGTCGATCCGGAGCCTGCCTTTCTCATCCCGGACGGAATGTCTTCCTCGGGGAACGAAGCGCCGACGAGGGAGCTCCTGCCGATCTTGTAGGTGCTTATGCCTGCCGATTGCAGCAGCTGCTTGAGCCTGGCCTCGGCAAGGTCCCGGGTAACCGCGTCAATGATGAGATCCGTCTGGAAGGAATAGGTATTTGGTCCTTTATCGTTCATGATGTATGTAGTTCCTCCGAACTTGATAGAGATATTGGTATAACTATATCATCAGATTACCTAATGACATAGACCTATTTTTGGAGGCGGGATTTGCAGTGAAATTGGTTTTGGAATTTGGGCAATAAGGTAGATGACCATGACGATCGAACCGTGGCGCGGAATGGAAATCAGGGATATTCTGGAAGATAAAAGGAATTCGATTAATAGAGGAGGTTTTCCGAATGTCCGCAGGCATATTGGAAAGATTGCGCGAGGAAACGGCGCCCAGCCATGAGCAGCTGGAAAGCAATGCATATGCCAGAGCCATCATGGATCAGACGATGACTCTCCAGCAATACAAGCAGTATTTGGAGCTGTTCTACGGCTTCATCAAGCCGATGGAGGCGATCGTGCTGGCAGCCCCGGCAGCGGAAGCATGGGGCATCGATTTCTCCAGGCTCGCCAAGCTGCCTTTGCTGGAGCGGGATTTCACGGAGCTCGGCTATTCGAGGACGGACATCGAATCCATTCCCGTCTGCGGTTCCCTTCCGGATGTCTCCGTCCCGGCGCGCATGCTCGGTTACCTGTATGTCATGGAAGGCTCCACGCTCGGCGGACAGGTCATCAGCAGGAAGCTGGCTTCCGGCTTGCAGCTCGCCCCCGAATCGGGATTATCGTATTTCTACGCCTACGGTCCCGACACGAGGGCGAGATGGGGCGAGATGAGGGAGCTGCTCGTTCGGGAAGGCTCCGAGCCGCGGCAGGGCGGCGAAATGGTCGAGGCGGCAAAAGAAACGTTCGCTCTTCTGGATGCCTGGATTCATGCACGCCTTCAAGAGCAGGCCGTATAGCAAAGAGTGCGGGAGGCCTGAGCGGCTATGAAAGAGGACGGAAACGCGAATGAGCATGAGCTGCTGGACAGAACCCTTCTGACGGAAGGCGATTTCGTCCCGCAGGACGACAACATCGATTTGACGAACTGCGACAAGGAGCCGATCCATATTCCCGGACGCATCCAGCCGCATGGCGTATTGGTGGCCGTGACGAGGGAGGACGGCTGCCGGATCGGCACGTGCAGCGCCAACACCGAAGAGATGCTCGGCATCGCTGCCGGCAAGCTGCTCGGAACGCCTTTGGCCGATCTGATCGGGGAGGAGCGGGTCAGGGAGCTGCTTTCTCTGGACTTGCGGGCATCCTCGACCTCGGAGCTGCAGCATGTAAAAATTGAAATCGAAGTAAGAGGCGTTCTGACGCCATTTTACGGCATCGCCCATGAAAGCGAAGGGCTGCTCATCCTGGAGATGGAGCCCTCCGGGGAGGACAGCGGTCCGGCTGCTCGGGATTACCGCTGGATCAGCCTGTTTTTCGGGCGCATCAAGCAGACGCAGAGCCGGGTGGAGGCGAGCCATGCGGCGGCCGAGCTCGTGCGCGAGATGCTGGGCTACGACAGGGTCATGATCTATGAGTTCGATAAGGAGTGGAACGGCAAGGTCATCGCCGAATCCAGGGAGCCGGACATGGAGCCTTTTCTCGGCCATCATTATCCCGCCTCCGATATTCCCAGGCAGGCAAGAGAGCTGTACCTGCGCAATTGGCTCCGCACCATCGTGGACGCAGGGTACAAGCCGGTCGATATCATCCCGGCGGGGCATCCGCTTACGGGCAAGCCGCTGAATCTCAGCCTCTCCGTGCTCAGAAGCGTTTCGCCTCTGCATATCGAATATTTGCAGAATATGGGCGTAGGGGCTACGACCACGATATCGCTGATTCACGGCAGCGAGCTGTGGGGGCTGATCACCTGCCATCATCGTTCTCCCAAGTACGTCCCGCACCGGATCCGCAGCCTGTGCAACTTTCTCGGGGCTTTCTTCTCCAATGAGCTGTATCAGCGCCAGCAGCTGGACGACTACTCGGAGGCGCTCCGGCTGAAGACCTCCGCGTCGCTGCTGTCCTCGATCCTGATCGGCGTCCAGGATCCGCTGAGGCTTCATCAGCGGCTGGAAAAGGAAAAGGACAGCCTGCTCGGACTGATGTCCGCGACAGGCGCGGCCGTCAGCTTCCGCGGGCAGCTGATGCTGTTCGGCGATGCGCCGCTGCCGTCCCATGTGCGGGAGCTGGCGGAATGGCTGGAGAAGCAGAGCGTGGACTATACCTACCATACCTCTCGGCTGAGCAAGGAATTCGGTCCGGCTGCCGCATACAGGGAGAAGGCTTCCGGAGCGCTGTTCCTATCCCTCTCGCCGGACATGCGGGAGTATATCATCTGGTTCCGGCCGGAGCTCATCCAAGTGGTCGATTGGGCGGGGGATCCCGCCAAGTCGGTCATCCGGACCGATGACGGCATCCGTCTGTCGCCCCGCAAGTCCTTCGAGAAGTGGCGGCAGGTCGTTCAAGGAACTTCCGCGCCCTGGAAGCTGTCCCAGCTGAGCGCCCTGCCCGAGCTCAAGGCCGTCGCCCTTCGGCATGCCGAGGAGCAGCTGGCGCGCGCGGAGGAGCAGGCCGAGCAGAACGCCCGGGTCATGCGGGAAAATGAAGAGCGCTATCTTCAACTGATGGAATATTCCCCGGTTCCCTTCCTCACCGTGACCGGAGGCAGGATCGTGTACGGCAACCATCAGGCGATGCGGCTGCTCGGCTTCGACAGCGCCTCGGAAATCAGAGGCGCATCGTTGATTGAGGCGCTGGGTCCGGAGAACCCGGCCGAGCTGCTGGCGGCACTGGAGAGGCTGGAGCAAAATCCGCTGCAGCTGGAAACCTGCCGGGGACGATTCCGGGCGGGCGGCGGAGCCTTGCGCCTGCTGGATCTGACCTTTGCGACGGTCGTCCATTCCAGGCAGCCGTCCATGATGGTCATTGCCCGCGAAAGCTCCTCCCTTCCCGAGACGGATCTGTTCACGGACGCGCAGGACCAGCTGCAGATGTACATGACGACCGACCCGCTCACGGATATGCAGAACCTCCCTTCCTTCGAGCAGTCTCTCAAGCTGGATTGGGAGCAATCGTTGCTGTCGGGCAGGCCCGTCGCGCTGCTTCTGATCGACATCGACGATTTCCGCACGTACAACAAGCTGCAGGGTCTGCGAAGCGGAGATGTATGCCTGCAGTGGGTCGGGGATGCCCTTAGCGTGCTGGCGGACCGCAGCGAAGCGAATATCGCCAGGTTGACCGGCGGGACGTTCGTCATGAAGCTGGAGGCGGAAGAAGCCGAGGCTCTGCTTCTCGCCGAGCAAATCCGGACCAATGTCATCTCGCTGCAAATTCCTCGGGATCCATCGCAAGCCGGAGGCTTCATTACGGTCAGCATCGGCATATCGGTGAAATTAGCGGATTCCTCCCTGGAGGGCGGGGTGCTCATGAAAGAGGCCAGAGAGGCTTTGGTCCAGGCCAAAAACGATGGCAAAAACCGTATCCGGGTGGCGGGACGCTAAGTCTGGACCGACGCCCAATCCGAGATCGCCACTAAACCATAGATTCCCTGCTTTCCCAATGATCGAGGCCGCTGCCGCTCTGTTGACGGCGGCCTCGGCTGTCGACGCCGCCATAGTCGAAGATCCGGCATTCACCTTCCCCGACACGCCGCGCATACAATACGGAAGTGCTGAGAAGGGAGGTGGCCCATTGTCATGATGCAGATGGTACCGGTTGCTCTCGGAGACGGAAAAACCGCGATCGGCATCGAGGTGAAGCTGCCTAAGACGACGCTGCTCGCTGTAACGACGGATAAAGGATACATCATGTGCGGAGCGCTCGACGTCGCTTTGTTCGACAGCAACCCCAAGCTGAAGGAACGGGGAGTCGTCGCTGCGCGCGCCGTCGGCGTCCGGACGCTGGAAGAGCTGCTGGACGCTCCGCTGGAATCGGTGACGGAGGCGGCTCGGGAAGCCGGCCTCTATGTAGGCATGAAGGGAATCGAAGCCGTCCGGCAGCTGGCTTGACGGAAAGGCGGGCGCATTCCCAAAACAGGGGATGAAGCAGGATGGCAAGGAAGGGCGGAGGGGATGCCGCCCTTTTTTGTTGTTTTTTTGGAAAATCGGCCGTCCCGCTAGAGGGATTGATCCGTTCGTTGATGAAATAGACACAATCAATTTCCTGGAGGGAGAATGAATGCGTCCATTTGCCAATGAAGAGTGGTTTTCTGCAATCCTTCCGAATTCCAACGTGCCGTTGAGCGGGATGATGAGCATTTCGGGACACGGCCATATCTTATACATTTATGAAAATTTGGACCGCTACATCCAAAACGCCGTTGCGTTTGTCCGCATGGGAATCCAGCAGGGGCATCAGACCTTAATCATCGAATCCGTGACGCGATATCAAACCATCCGCAAGCTGCTCTCCCGCCAGATGGATGAGAGCCAGCTTGCCCTTGTCCATCATATCGATCGGGAAGAGCTGTACCGGATGGACGGAGGGTTTCGGAGCGGCATCTTCATGGAGAGATTTTCCCGCGCCGTGGAAGCCTATCAGAAACACGGCCTTTTGCTGCGTACATGGGGCAATATTCCGCTCAAGGATGTGCAGGAGATCAGCTGCGAGCTCGACGCCATGGAACATTTGGCGGATGAATGCGTAGACGGAAACGGGCTGATCTCCGTATGCGCCTATGACGGCAGGCAAATATCGGCCGCCTTCCAGCTTGCGCTGCTGCGGAGCCATGAATATCATATGACCGACGAGGAATTCGTCGCGTCCAGCCTGTACTTGCGGCGCTCCGACATATACCCCTCCCTGGCCGTGCAGAACGAGCATCAGCTCGACATGGACCGCAGCAAGCAGGAAGCGAGCCTGATGCGGAGCCAGCTGCTGGCGACGAAGCATCAGCTGGAGTCCTTCATTACCCGGAACCTGGACCCGGTGCTTATTCTGGACGACCATGATCTGGCCGTCAGCGTCAACCAGGCTTTCGAGACGACATTCGGCTGGACCAAGGATGAGCTGGTCGGGATTCCCAGCCATGCGATGCCTCTGCTCCCGGACGAGAGAACCTTCGAGGTGCGGCGCAATAAATCGATCATTGCCGCCGGGGGAAGCATCGAGGGATACGAATCGGAGCGTGTCACCAAAGCCGGCGTCCGCCTCCATGTCATGGTGTCCAGCTTTCCGCTGCACGACTCCGAGGACAGGATCAGGGGCCGGGCTGTCATCATCCGCGACATTACCGAGAGAATGCAAGCCCAGGAGCTGCTGATCCGCTCGGAGAAGCTGTCGATCGCAGGGGAGCTGGCGGCCGGCATCGCCCATGAGATCCGCAATCCGGTCACGGCGCTCAAGGGCTTCCTTCAGCTTCTTCAGTCCGGAAGCACGGAGAAGCGGGATTATTTCTATGAAATCATGGCTTCGGAAATCCGCCGAATCGAGCAGATTCTCAGCGAGCTGCTCATGCTGGCCAAGCCTCAGGCGGTCCACTTTGAAGCGAAGGATATAAGGCTTCTGCTGGAGGATGTCGTCACGCTGCTGAACGGGCAGGCGATCCTAAACGACGTGCAGATCGTCACTTCCTTCAGCGACGAGGAAATGATGATCATGTGCGAGGAAAACCAGCTGAAGCAGGTGTGCATCAACATGATCAAAAATGCGATCGAGGCGATGCCGAGAGGCGGCAGCCTGATAATCGACGCCCGGATGAATCCATCCGGACGAGGCGTGATGGTCAGTTTCATCGATGAGGGCTGCGGCATTCCGGCCCATTTGCTGGAGAGGCTCGGCCAGCCGTTCTATACGACCAAGGAAAAAGGGACCGGCCTCGGGTTCATGGTCAGCAAAAAGATTGTCGAAAACCATGGCGGCACGGTCGCCGTGCACAGCGAGGAGAACAAAGGAACGACGATCGTCGTCAGGCTGCCGCTGGACGGGGAGCGGACGGGCAATGACGAGTGAGCGAGTCCGCCGACCGGAAGCGGAGCCTGAGGCTGGGGAAGCGATGCATGGGATTTGAGCGGCTTTCATCCCGCAGCCGTTCCATGCCGCTCAGGGCCGGGCACAAAAAGCCGCCATGGAAATCTCCATGGCGGCTTGCTGCTGGATGGGGCCTTATCCCTGGCGGAGCTCCTCGAACAGCTTTTTGAGGTTTTCGCCGTAGGGCGGCCGGATGACGCCTTTTTCGGTAATGATGGCGGTGACGTATTCGGCAGGCGTCACATCGAAGGCCGGGTTGTACACCTTGACGCCATGAGGGGCGGTGCGCTTGCCGAAGCCCTCGGTCACTTCCTCCGCGTGGCGCTCTTCGATCGGAATCTCCGCTCCGGTAGGCGTGCCGAGATCGATGGTGGAGAGAGGGCAGGCGACATAGAAAGGAATTCCATGCGCCTTGGCGAGCACAGCGACGCTGTACGTGCCGATTTTGTTGGCGACATCGCCGTTGGCGGCGACGCGGTCGGTGCCGACGATGACGGCGTCGATCCAGCCCTTGCTCATGACCATGCCGGCCATGTTGTCGCAGATCAGCGTCACGTCGACGCCCGCCTGCTGCAGCTCGAACGCGGTCAGCCGCGCTCCCTGGAGGACGGGACGAGTCTCGTCCGCAAATACTTTGAGCGAGATTCCGCGCTCCTGAGCGAGGTAGAACGGAGCCAGCGCCGTGCCGTACTTCGCGGTGGCGAGCCCGCCCGCGTTGCAGTGGGTCAGGACGCCCATGCCGTCGCGCATGAGCTCCAGCGCATGCTCGCCGATCATCCGGTTCGTCGCCTCGTCCTCGCTTTGGATGGCGATCGCCTCATCGAGCAGGCTTTGCTTGGCCTCATCGAGGGTGACGGCGCTTTGGGCCAGCTCCGCCGCGCGTGCTTTCATGCGGTCCAGCGCCCAAAACAGGTTGACGGCCGTGGGGCGGCTCGTCGCCAGATAGCCGGCTTTCTCGTTTACGCGGCCAAGCCAGGCGGCGAGGCTGTCCTCCGCCTGGAAGGGCTGGCCGGGCAGTCCGCTGCCGAGCACAAGCCCGTAGGCGGCGGCGATGCCGATGGCGGGGGCTCCCCTTACTTTCATATGTCGGATCGCTTCCCAGACGCCTTCGGCATCCGTCAAGGGAAGATAGACGGTCTCCTCCGGAAGCAGGCGCTGGTCAAGCAGCTGAAGCTGGCTTCCCGCCCAAATGAGGGATTGCAGGCCGGGGTAGGCGGCTGCGCTGTCGGTCATGATGGTTCCTCCGTTCATTATGCCTGTCCGGCGATCGTGCCGGCGGAGCCGGCTTCCGGGCAAGGTGTCGATAGGCGGTCCGCGCCTAGCGCGCGGATGCCGTAAGTGCGATGTCGATGACTTCCTCGATCGAGGCGATGGTGCGGTGGCGCTTGATGAGCTCCTTGCCGATCGCCAGCGCCATCCGCTTCGCGCGCTCGCGGACGGCGTCGTCCGGAATCGCGTCGAGATCGGCGACATGGGCGAACCCGACGACGCGGCGGACCATCTTGGCGCCGGCGAATCCGGCCGTATCCTGCAGCAGGCGGTTCATATAGAGATCCTGGAAGCCCTCCGCTACGGAGAAGACGGGATCCTTGCCATGCTCGTCCCACAGCGTGCGGAACTTGGCGGCGAACTGAGTCCATACGCCGCGAACGGTCTCCGTCAGGAATTCCCGGTACTGCTTGCGGGAATCCGCCTCCGGGCTCCAGTGCTCCTGTCCGGCAAAGTTCAGCAGCAGGTTCGCGATGACTGCGCCGATATCGAAGCCCATCGGGCCGTAGAAGGCGAACTCGGGGTCGATGACCTTGGTGGAGTCGGGCAGGGCGAAGATGCTGCCGGTATGAAGGTCTCCGTGAAGCAGCGCCTCTCCGCGCGTGAGGAACTTCTCCCTCAATACGGCGATTTCCAGATGGAGCGCGGCGTCCGTGCGGAGCGCCAGCGCCTCGTCGGCGATCGAATCCTCATAGTTGTTGCGCTCATGCTCGCGGTAAGGCTCGTCGAAGATGAGGTCTTCCGTGATCTGGCACAGCTCCACGTTGACGAACGACTGCTGGCGCAGCTTCTTCTCCTGCTGGCTCATGCCCAGATCCGAGGTGAAGAACAGCGTCTGGGCGAGGAAGGTGGAGATGTCGCTCGCGAATCGCGGATACAGCGTGCCTTCCATCAGCCCTTTGCGCATGATGACATGGCTGCTGAGGTCTTCCATGACGGTGATGGCCTGCTCCTGGTCGGTGAAGTAGACTTGCGGCACCAGCTCAGGCGCCAGGCTGTGCTGGATCTTGAGGGCTTCGCCTTCGATCCGCGCGCGGTCGACCGACAGCGGCCAGGACTCGCCGAACACTTTGACATAAGGCAGCGCCTGCTTCACGATAAGCCCCTTGCCGGTCGCAGGCTCGGTAATATGGAAGACGAGGTTCAGGTTGCCGTCGCCGATCTCGGTGCATTCCAGCTCCGCTCCGGGAGCGAAGACTCCTTCCACCGTGCGGGCGAGCTCGACCGCTTCCGCCTCGCTGTAGGGATGATATGCTGGCATTAGTGATTTCCACCTTTCATGGGTAGCATAATAAAAGAAGGAACAATTCATGAGAATCGCTTGCGGCCGCGTGCGTACGCCAGGCTCTTGTTCTACATAAGCTCTAATTATAGCCCATCTTTTTTAGACTTGAAATAGGCTCGTTTGATATAATGGGGCGAATATGCTTGACGGGTGAAAGGATGTGTGGCCGAAGTGAACGTACCTGATGGAGCCGGCGCAGGAGCCGCCGCGCTGAAGGAATGGGCCGTCGCGGTCCGGGCGCTCGAGGAAGGGCGCCAGATCGTCGTCCTGCGCAAGGGCGGCATCGCCGAGGAGACCCGCCATTTCCGGCTGGAGCGGCCGGATTTTTATCTGCTCCCGGCTTATGAGCATCAGCGGCCGGAGCTTCTCAAGGAGGAAGCCCGCCCGATTCTGGACGAAGTGCTCGGAGAATGGGACGGTCCGGATGCGGGCGCGGTGTCGATATCGAGCTGGGCTCATGCGGTCGAGGATATTCCGGTTACGGACCCGGGCATTCTGGAGCGGATCAGGGAGAGGCATATCTGGACGGATTCCTTTGCCGAGGAACGCTTGAAATGGAAGAAGCGGGATCCGCTGCATGTGCTGCTGCTTCGGGTGTACAAGCTGAGGCAGCCGCTGCGGCTGCCGATGGAGCCGGCTTTCACCGGCTGCAAGTCGTGGATTTCCTTGCCTGGGGGGCTTGGAGCCGATCATTCGGAGCCTGTGCTTGGAGACGAGGAGTTCAACCGAATGAGAATGGAAATCCGCAGCTTGCTCGGAGCGGCCGAGATTAATTGATTTATAACGAGTTTTATACTAAAATTATTATTGAGAACGACTGAGAATGACCTTCGGGCGCAATTGCTCCCGGAGACTCGCAAAGCAGACAGCTTCCACGGCGGAATCCGCCAGGCGGTACACCGTCGCCGGAAGTACTCATATTTGAAGGGAGCATTTCAAAGATGGCAACGCAATTCGTCATTGACGGACTCAAGGCAACGATCGAAGGCAAGGAAATTCTCAAAGGCATCAACCTCAGCATGAAGGGTGGAGAAATCCACGCGATCATGGGACCGAACGGAACGGGCAAAAGTACGCTGGCTTCCGCTCTCATGGGGCATCCGAAGTATGAAGTGACCGAAGGCACCGCGACGCTGAACGACGAGGATCTCATGGAAATGGCCGTGGACGAGCGCGCCCGCGCAGGCCTGTTCCTGGCGATGCAGTACCCGAGCGAGATTTCCGGCGTGACGAACTCCGACTTCCTGCGCAGCGCGATCAACGCCCGCCGCGAGGAAGGCAGCGAGATTTCCCTCATCAAGTTCATCCGCCAGATGGAAGGCAAGATGAAAGAGCTGGACATGAACCCCGAGTTCGCCCACCGCTACCTCAACGAAGGCTTCTCCGGCGGCGAGAAGAAGCGCAACGAGATTCTGCAGATGATGCTGTTGGATCCGAAGGTCGTCATCCTGGACGAAATCGACTCCGGCCTCGACATCGATGCCCTAAAGATCGTCGCGCAAGGCGTCAACGCGATGCGTTCCGAGGACCGCGCTTTCCTGGTCATCACTCACTACCAGCGCCTGCTGAACTATGTCAAGCCTGACTTCGTGCATGTCATGATGCAAGGCCGCATCGTCAAATCCGGCGGTCCTGAGCTGGCTGAGCGTCTCGAGGCGGAAGGTTATGACTGGGTTAAGGCTGAGCTTGGCATCGAAGACGAAACAGTCGGCCAAGCCTAAGACGGGAGGGAACCAGATGAGCACAGAAGTATCGAACCCCGTTGAACGGGCATATGCGGAAGAAGTATCCCGCGGCAAGGGCGAGCCGGCATGGCTGACCGCCCTGCGCGGCGAAGCGGCCGAGCTGTCGGCAAGCCTGGAATGGCCGAAGCCGGAGAAGACACGCATCGACCGCTGGAATCTCGGCGCGTTTGGCCAGCATGGCCAAACCACGCCGCTTGCTTCCGAGAACGAGCTGCCTGAGCAAGCGGCATCGCTCGTAGCCGGCGCGCAGGCGCTGCTGGTGCAGCGCGGATCGGGCAATGTCCTGCGCCGCCTGCCGGAGGAGCTGGCTGCCAAAGGCGTCATCTTCACGGATCTCGAGACGGCTGCTTCCGAGCATTCCGAGCTGCTGCAAAAATACCTGTTCAAGGCGATCGCCAAGGACGAGAACAAGCTGACGGCGCTGCACGCGGCGCTGTGGAACGGCGGCGTATTCCTGTACGTGCCGAAAAATGTCGAGGTCGAGGTTCCGCTGCAGGCCCTCTTCTACAACGAGGATGCATCGGTATCGTTCGCTCCGCATATCGTCATCGTGGCCGAGCGCCACAGCCGCGTGACTTATGTCGACAACGCTCTTACCGTAGGCGGAGGAGCCGACGCGGTCCACCATTCCATGGTGGAGATCTTCGTTGAAGCCGGCGCCCACGTCGACTTCGCTTCGATCCACCAGCTGGGCTCCAACGTGATCGACATGTCCGTACGCCGTGCGGTGCTTGAGAACGACGCGCGCATCCAATGGGTGATCGGCGATCTCAACGACGGCAATGTCATGTCCGACACGCTGTCCGTCCTCAAGGGCAACGGCTCCTCCTCGGATGCGGCCGTCGTCAGCATCGGCGCGGGCAAGCAGCGCA
>NZ_CBRA020000226.1:0-8867 GCF_000469945.2 Paenibacillus sp. P22
GGCTGCAGGCGCGTCAACTAGACATTGCCCTGGAACAATTGACGCTTCAAAAGTTTTTCTCGTACTTGATCGAAGGAGGTCGCTGAATTGGGTTCATTGGCTGTTCATCTAAAGGCGACTTATTTGCAAGCGAGGATATGCATCTGGATGGTCGTTGTTTTCATCCTCCTTGGCAGGCTGGCGGAATACATGGTCGGTCTCTTTACAGACAGCAGCCAAAACTCCGTACTCTCGGACGGCAACCTGCTGCTGCTTATTTTGCTCCTTTTCGCCATCGTACTTCCTCTTGGCTATTACAGTCGCATCGTACATATAGGCGCAAGCCGAAAACAATACTTCTGGGGGCTTCAATTCGTTTATGCCGTGTGGGCAGCGGCCCTCGCTTTATTCAATTGTTTATGGCCTATGCTGGAGGCGAATGTGTTCCACAAAAACACCGTTGATCTTGTTGAAGCGTTTCATTGGAACGAGTTTGGCGTGGCGGGTTCTTTTTTCTACCAGACTGTTTTTTATTTGATGTCGATGGCGCTGCTGAGCATGCTGGTCTCCGGCTTCCGCCATTTTGCCGGCTGGCTGCTGTGGGCGCTGTTCATTGTGGCGATCCCGACCGGAACGGCGATTCCTGAGCTGCGCGCTCATGTGGTTTCTTTTTTTGAAGCCTTGCTTTTCAACCGCTCCCTGCTCGAGGGCGTCGGATTTAATCTGGTGCTTTACTTCGTTTTCGTCGCCGGCGGCTGGTTGTTCACCAGAAGAAGAACACACTGATATTCGTGTCGCCCGGACATGGCTTCGATAGGCCGACCTGGCTGAGGATGGGGCAGGCCGGAGAAGAACCGGGCGGTGCTGGCGAAGCCGCTTCAGCCATCCGCGCCTTAAAGGCCGGCTGTCGCGAGCATGCGCAAAAAAGCTCCCGGAGACGCTGATTCAGCGGCTTTCGGGAGCTTTTTGCATTCCGTTCTCCAGCACTAGGAGGAATACCTTACCGCTTCGGCTTATTGTATCCTTTGTCGCCGTAAGGCTGCAGCTTTTCGATCCACAGCTCCAGAAGCGCATCCACTTCGGCCTGATAGCCTTTCAGCTCCTCGGGATCTCCGGCGTACTCTTCTCTCGGCTTGATCTGGTCCAGCTCCTCGAAGACAAAGCTCTCCGCTCCGTAAGCCTTCCAATCGCTCTTCAATTCATGCAGCGTGTTCATCCCCGTGCTCTTGAAAAAATCCAGCCGGTTCTTCGCTCCGGGCAGATCCATGCTGCCGCATACAAGCACTTTGCCGTTCTCCTTGTTCCGGATCTGATACACACCCATCGGGCGGAACGATTGCTTGTAGGAGGAGGCGAGCTCCTTTTTGCTTTGCTTGTCCAGCGCCATTCCTATCCCTCCTTTTCAGATTCCGATCAATAGCCCATTTCCGCCAGAATGCGCGAAAGCGTGCGCAGCCGCTCTCCGATCAGCTCTCCATCATCGCTCAGCGCCTGGCTGAACAGCTTGATATCCTCGTCGAGCTTGTCATTATCCGTACATACGGCTACCGTCATGGCGTCTCCCTGGAGGCCGATCCGGTCGATCACAGGGTTTGCCGGATCGTACAGCTTGGGATGCTGGTAGGCATCGCGGAAGTGAGCCATGCCGCTCGCAACGAGAATCGCCAGATCCAGCACTCGGTGCAGAGGGAGCTCTTCCGATTGCCTGGACCATTTCTCTCCCGTGTAGCGCCATACTTTGGCCGAAATGTCCACCTTTCCGCGATCATTCCATTGGGCGAGGCCGAGCGACAGGCCTTTCGCATCGGAATGGCCGGCCTGGCGTCCATCGACGTCGGCGTAATTCTCGACCGTTAGGACCGGTTTATGCTTGAGCGTAGTTGGAATTTTCATTTGATTTCCTCCAAAAGAGAGATGGGATCGAAATGATTATTTACTAATTTACTAAATTACTAATTTACTGTTCAACTCATCATATCGTCACAAGCATCTCCCGTCAAGGGACGATCTGTCCCTATCCCTTCGAATGCCTTCGTTCCCGGAGCTTTTCTTTCCCGGTTGGCTGCAGCCGGCCAATACCGGTCTCGCAAGCGGACATACGGAAAAGACCGCGAGAAGGGGAACCAAGTTCCCTTTCTTGCGGTCTCTTTCCCCCATCCGCCAATAATGATGGATGGCTGGCGGAAACGACGGAGGGATTGCATGTTCTTCTGTTTCCGCCTGATTCCGGTTATTTGACAGAACCCGTCATGCCCGCCACGAAATGCTTCTGCATCAGGAAGAAGACGAGCGCGGTCGGCAAGGTGCCGATGACGATGGCCGTCATGATGACTCCGTAATCCGGAGTATAACCCGAGCCGAGATTGGAGATGAGCAGAGGAATGGTCCGCGTATCTTCGGATTGAAGCACGATAAGCGGCCAGAGATAGTTGTTCCAGCTGGACATGAACGTGATGATCGCCGCGGCGGCGTAGGTGGTTCTCATCGTCGGGACGAAGATGCGGAAGAACAGCCCCAGCTCGTTCACTCCGTCGATCCTCCCCGCTTCCAGCAGATCGCGCGGGAACATCTTGGTGCTCTGGCGGAAAAAGAAGATCAGGAAAGCGGTCGTCATCGTCGGCAGCACGACAGCGGCGGCGGTATTGACGCCGATGAAGGGAACGGTACGGGAAACGGCGGCGAACATCCGGTACAGCGGCACCATCAGCGCGGCAAAAGGAATCATCATGGACAGCAGCAATATATTGAAGACGATATCCTTCGCTCTGCTGCGGTAGACCTCGAACCCGTATCCGGCAAGAGAGCCGATGACCAGCGCCAGGAAAGTGGTCGTCAGCGACACTTTGGCGGAGTTGGCGAGCGCGGTCACGACATCGTATTGATCGAACAGATTCCGCATGTTCGCGATGAGATGGCTGCCTGGCAGCAGCCTCCCTTGCGTCACGTCGACGGATTTATTCGTTGCGCTGACGATCATCCACAAGAACGGGAATACAGAGACGACGGTGGCCGCGATGAGGAAAGCATACGTGAAAGCCCTTCTCGGTTTAACCATTTCGATCACCTGCCGCTTTGAACTGGATGATGGAGAAAAGGACAATCAGAGCTACGACCGAATAAGACACCGTTGCCGCGTAGCCGAAGTCCGGCGTGTATTTGAAGGACAGGTTGTAGATGTACTGGGAAATGGTCGTGGTCGCGTTGCCCGGACCGCCCTTGGTAATATTCATGACCTCGTCGAAGAGCTGAAGCGTCCCGATCGTGGAGGTGATTGAAGTGAACAGGATGATCGGCTTCAGCAGCGGCACGGTGATGCCGAAGAACTGGCGGACCGGACCTGCTCCGTCGATGCGGGCCGCTTCATAGATCGAGCTGTCCACGTTCTGCAGCGCGGAGAGGTAGAAAATCATGTTGTACCCGGTCCATCGCCAAGTAATGGCGATGATGATCGTCGCTTTGGCCCAGAATGGGTCCGTCAGCCACCCGATCGGCTGGGAGACGAGATGGAGCTGGATCAGCGCCGTGTTGACCAGCCCGTCTTGGCCGAACAGGTATTTGAAGATGACGGAATAAGCGACCAGGGAAGTGACGCAGGGCAGGAAGATCGCCGTGCGGAAAAAACCTCTGAACTTGAGCCCGCTGTCGTTGAGCAGCACGGAAATGAACAAAGCAAGCACAATCATGATCGGAACCTGGATGATGAGGTAAGTGAATGTGTTCTTCACGGCCGCCAGAAAGGTCGTGTCTCCGAACAAGCGCCTGTAGTTCGCCAAGCCGGCAGCGTGCAGGTTCGTGCCTTTGCCCGATTTCAAAGACAAGAGGAACGCTTGAATCATGGGATAGAAATAGAAGGCGCAGATCAGCAGCACCGCAACCGAAACAAATATCCAGCCGATGGCTTGGGATTTCCGCTGCAATCTCGCTCCGGTTCTCGCATTCATGCGGGAGCAGCTCCTTTCTTTTGAGGACGCCAAAATAAGGGTAGAGCGTCCGGAAGCCGGCCGGGTGTATCCACACCGCCTGCCTTCGGACGCCCAAGATTTCGGAAAGACTATTGGGTTTGCGCTTCCGCTTGCTGCTGAGCGTCCTTCAGAACAGCGTCAATCGATTTCCCGCTCAAGAAGTTCTGCATTTCCACGATCAGGATATCTTCGATCGCATATGTGCTGGCGCCATAGTTGACGCGCGGGATCTGATTGGTCCAGTTGGCGAAATCGGCGATGACGGTCTGATTGTTATAGAAGGGATCGGCTTGGGAATAAGCTTCTCCGGAGGCGGCAGGCGCATAGGTTCCGATGGCGCCGATGTCGGTGATCAGCTTCTGGTACAGCTCCGTGCTGGAGCCGAACGTTTTGGCCATGAAGTCGGCAGCCGCCTCTTTGCCGGGCACGTTGAGGACATACCACGAGCTGCCTCCGAGGTTCGATGCATTGACGGCGCCCGATTGGCCGGACAGTCTTGGAATCGGCACGACCGCCCATTTGCCGGATTGATCTCCTTGCGACTTGATGGAAGCGCTGATCCAGTTGCCGGTCGGCACCGAAGCGACGTCGCCGCTGTTGAAGGCCGCCAGGTATTGGCTCCAATCGGACACCGGCTTGACCATGTTGTCCTCGATCATCGTTTTGTACAGCTGGAAGGCTTCCTTGAGAGCCGGATTGCCTTCCAGGTAAGGCTTCTTGCCGTCTTTGTCCATGTACCAGGAGCCTGCTGTCTGGATCATGGTCCGGACGATTCCCAGGTCGTTGGGATCCAGGGCGAGCATATTTTTGCCGGTCGCCTCTTTCACTTTTTTGCCGATCTCGATGTACTGGTCCCAGGTGATGTTTTGCAGGTCGGAGGTTTTGTAGCCGGCTTTCTCCAGATAATCCGTCCTGACAAACAGGCCGGTCACGCCGGAGTCGAACGGGAGTCCGTAATTTTTGCCGTCGACGCTCGTCGGCCCGATTTTGTACTGGGCGAAGTCGGAGCCTTTGATCGAAGAGGTGAGATCGAAGAACATGTCCGGGAACGCCTGGAGGAAGCTTTGCGCGCGGTAGTCCTCGATCAGGACGATATTCGGAAGGCCTTTGTTCGAACCCGAGCCGAAGCCGGTATTCAGCTTCTGGACGATATCGGCCTGGGCATTTTCAATGACGGTGATTTTGGTGTCCGGGTGGTCCTTCGCATACAGTTCCTTCGCGAGCTCCAAAGCTTTGATGTTGAAGTTCTTGTCCCAGGCCCAGATCGTGATTTCCTTGGATGAGCTTCCGCCGCTCGGCTCGGTTCCGCCTTTATTGGCGCTGGAGCTGTTGCCGGAGCCGCTGTCGGAGCTGCAAGCGCTTAGGATCAGGAGCAATGCCATGGCTAAAAGCAAGGTTGCTTTTTTCATTCTCGAACCCCCAAAATCATAGTTTGTAAGCGATTTCCGCCTTGAAGCCATCGTAGCATCCGCGAAAATGAGGGGGTTAGCATTATCTTTATCTCAACCGGTACTTTTATCGCTTTCCTGCAGATGACAGCCCTTTCATTCCGCACTTTATTTGGAAAGCAGCACGATTTTCAGCTTTTTTGAAAAGGAATCCGAATCCGTACCCGCGTCCCTTCTCCCTGCACGCTGTGGATGGAGATTCCGTAAGGCTCGCCATAGAGCAGGATCAAGCGGTCGTGGACATTGCTCACCCCTATTCCCGTGAACAGCTGCCGTCTGCTCTTGGAGCTCTTGGGCCTCGGCCCGCTCATGTCCATGCCGTCTCCGTTGTCGGCGACCTCGCAGGTCAGCGTCTCGCCTTCCCGGGTGATCGTAACGTACACATGACCTTCCGGCTTCGTATTGAAAGCGTGGAAAAAGGCATTTTCGATGAAAGGCTGGATGATGAGCTTCGGCAGAGACGCTTCGCAGCATTCCTCCGATACGAAATACTGCACCCGGATGCGATCGCCGTAACGCACCTGGTTGATGAATACGTAATGCTTGAGATTGTCCAGCTCCTGGCCGACCGTGACGGTCTCGCTGACGTTGCCTATGGCGTTCTGGAGCAGGGAGATCAGGGCGTTGATCGTTTCCGCCGCCTTCTCCCGGCTTCCCTGCTTCACCATGATTTTAATCGAGGCCAAAGTATTGTACAGGAAATGGGGATTGATCTGGCGCTGCAGCGCGGCCAGCTCCGCCTGCCTCTGCTTCTGCTGGGTCTGCACGAGCTGCTCCACATATTCATGCAGCTCGTCGAGCATGAAGTTGAAGGCTTGGGCCAGCTGCCGGGTTTCATAACTTCCCGACACCTTCACGTAATGATGGAACTCGTACTTCGAAATGGTAGAGATCTGTTTGACCAGCCGGGTCAGCGACTTCGTCATTTTGCGGGTGATGAAGAAGACCACGATAAGGGCTCCGGCCACGATGGCCACACAGATCAGAAGGATCGACCGGGTATCGATAAGCTGGCCTAGCGCCCACTGCTTGTCGATGAGATTGACGATGTACATGTCATAGAAAGAGAGATCCTGCGCGAGGATCAAGTCTTTTTTGCCCATGAATTCCGCTTCCTTGAAGGAAAGTCCCCGCTGCTGGATGTCCACGGCATGCCGGAGCAGATCGGGGGCTTCCTGGCCGATGAGAGCCGAATCGTTGCTGGAGATGATGACGCCGGATTTGCTCAGGATCACAACCGAGTTCCCTCTGCTCGTATAGCTGCTGTAGAAGCTTCTCAGCTGGCTCTCTGGAATCGCTACGTACAAAGACCCGTAGACCTTTCTTGTGGTCCGGTCCATCAGCGCCTTCGCAGCGACAATAAACGGCTTTTGCTCCCCTTTGTCCGGATCGTAATGGAACTCGTACTGAAGCCGGTCCGGCGCCGACTGGACGCTTTTTGCCAGCGGGCTTGCCTTGAGCTGATCGTCCGTGACGGACCAGATGCTGCGGCTGGTGGAGTATGTGCGGCCATTGTTCCCGAGCACGAGGAGATCGACATCGTACGCATCGAGGTTCGAGCTGCTCGGCTTGACCTGCTTGCTCATGCTGTAGTAGCTCTTGAACAAGGCCGCCGAATCGGCCGTCCCCTCCGTAAGGAACTGCCGTACCGTTCCGCTTTGCTGGATGTTGATGATCGAGGTGGAGACGGCGTCGTTGAACGATTCGAACCCCGACTTGATCTGGCTGATCACCTTGGCGTTCGTGATGCTGAACGTATCCATGAACAAGCGCTCGGAGATCCGGATCGTGCTCCACGAGGTCAGAAGGGATACGGATACGATGCTCAGCAGCAGAACGACGAACATTTTCATGAACAAGCCGTGGAACTTCAACCGTTCCAATTTCCGCTTCATTGCCTGCATGCCGGCCACCCTTTTCTATTTCGCATAATGGCGTCGATACTCGCTGGGCGAGAAGCCCGTCGCCTTTTTGAACACTCTGGAAAAATAGCTGGGATCCGAGTAGCCGACCCTCTCGCTGATTTCGGAAATCGTCGCCTCTCTCTGCCTCAGCTGCTCGGCCGCCTTGTCCGTACGGATCTTGTTCAGATACTCCGTGAAGCCCTCCTTGTTATGGGAGGCGAAGTAGCTGGACAGGTAGGAAGGATTGAAGTGGAAGTGCTTGGCCATTTCCTTCAGCGTGAGAGGCTCCGCATAATTTTTCTCGATATATTCGAGCAGCCTCTTCATGTTGCCGCCGCCGGGCTGCTCCTGCTGCCCGATGCACAGCTTCGCCTCTTCAATGAAGGCATTCAGGCATTCCGCTGCATCCGGGGCGTACAAGGACTCGTTGATCTCGTTGAAGTAGGCGTATTTGACCCGTTCCAGCTCCTTGACATCATGCTTCCCATTGACCAGAAGCACCGTAATATTGAACATGATCGCAGTCAGGAACGATTTGAATTCGAACACATCCGTGCCGCAGCATGAGGCCCATGCATCCACATAATTTTTCAACTCCTCAAAAGCAGCTTCGTAACGGCCGTGCCGGATTTCGTCCGCGAATCGATTCAGCGGGAAAGGGCCCGGCGGGAGCCCGGCAGCCGGCAGCTCCTCCTCCACGATGACCCTCCGGTCCGGCAAATAAAACCGGCTGTTCAGCCGCTTGGCAAGCTCGCCGTCATATACATCCGCCGTGAGGGCGATATTGCCGTAGACGCGGCTCAAGGCGAATGCGGCATGCGGGAACTGCTCCTCCGTCAAGCGGGCAACGGCCCGCAGCCACTCGAGTACGCCGGAACTGCCGCAAGACTCCAAATTGAGCAGCGCCAGGACAGATCCGCTCTTCGGCTCCAGCACGCATGCGGCCGTGTCCGGCAGCAGGCAAGCCAGCATTTCCTCCATAATCTTCCGCATTTCTCCTGTCTCGAAACTCGAGGAGGGACGGGTCCTCAGCTCCGCACCCGCCAGGCAAAAATGACGATGAGGAAACATTCCCTCCATCGAGGCTTCGTCCAAGTCCGCTCCGCGGCTGCCAAGCAGCCTTTCCACTGCTGCCCGCATGGACAGCTTCTCCGGAGAGGCAAGCTCGGCCCTGGCGAGCGACGGAATCCGGGCAGCCGTTTTTTTCAAGATGCGCAGCAGCTCGTTCTCCTCCAGCTTCGGCTTCAGGATATAATCGGCGACGCCGCTTTGGAAGGTCGCTCTCACATAATCGAATTCTCCGAAGCTGCTCAAGATGATGACCTCGATATCCGGATACCGGCTTTTGATTTGCCGTGTAAGCTCCTCTCCGTCCATGACAGGCATGACGATATCCGTCAGCACGATATGGGGACGGAGCTTGTCGATGAGCGACAGGGCTTCCTTGCCGTTGGAAGCCTCGCCCGCGATGCGGAATCCCTCCTGCTCCACAGTTCAGATGGATTCTYGACTTGATCAGCACCTTCATCCACCAGCACAATATCGCACCATACTTTTCTGTCATGGTCAGCCCC
>NZ_CBRA020000227.1:0-6853 GCF_000469945.2 Paenibacillus sp. P22
CTGGAGGCGCCCGTGAACTCGTCCACCTCGGAGCCGAAGTGGATCAGCTTCGTGGCGAAGCGCCGCTTGTCCGCGGCGCGCCCGTTCTCCGGCCTGCTTGCCCTGTCCGCTCATGCCTGCACACCGCCTTCGATCTCGGTCCGCGCGGCTTCCAGTGCCTGCCCGAGATCATCGATGAGATCGTCCGCATGCTCGATGCCGACCGAGAAGCGCAGCAGCCTGTCGTCCACGCCTACCGCGCGGCGGATCTCCTCCGGAATGTCCGCATGCGTCTGGACGGCCGGGTACGTCATCAGCGACTCGACGCCGCCGAGGCTTTCGGCGAAGGCGATGAGCCTGATATGGCGCAAAATCGGCTCGACGTAGCGGGCATCCTTGACTTTGAAGGAGAAAATGCCCGTATTGCCGGAGGACTGCCGGTTCTGGATCTCATGGCCGGGGTGATCCTTGAGGCCCGGATAGAACACTTCCGCGACAGCGGGATGCCCTTGAAGATATTCCGCCAGCCGCGTGGCGTTGTATTGATGGCGCTCCATGCGCAGGGCGAGCGTCTTCATGCCTCTCATCAGCAGCCAGGAATCCTGGGGCCCGAGCACCGCCCCGATGGAGTTGTGCAGAATGCCCATTTCCTTCGACAGCTCCTCGCCCTTGGTGACGATGAGTCCGGCGAGGACGTCGTTGTGTCCGCCCAGATACTTGGTCGCGCTGTGGATGACGATATCCGCGCCGAGCTCCAGCGGGCGCTGGAAGAACGGCGTCAGCAGCGTATTGTCCACGATCGTCAGCAGGCCCTTGTCCTTGGCCCAGCCGCATACCGCCTTGATGTCCGTCACCATCATGAGCGGATTGGTAGGCGTCTCGATCAGCACCGCCTTCGTCTCCGGACGGCGCAGCTTCTCCATCCCCTCGATATCGTTCGTATCGATGTAGGAGGTTGCGACGCCGAAGCGGGACATGATCCGCTCCAGCAGCCTGTAGGTGCCGCCATACAGGTCGAGGGAGACGATGAGATGATCCCCTTGGCTGAACATGGCGAAGATCGTCTGCAGGGCGGCCATGCCGGAGCTGCAGGCGAACGCGGCGTCGCCGGATTCGAGCTCTGCGGCGGCTTCCTCCAGGACGCTGCGGGTCGGGCTCTTGGTGCGGGCGTAGTCGAATCCGGTGCTCTGGCCGAGGCGCGGGTGCCGGTAGGCGGTCGCTTGGTAGATGGGATAGCTGATCGATCCGGTGACCGGCTCTTCGATGGATCCGATTTGGGCAAGGCGGCTTTCGATCTTCATGGGCTGCTGGCTCCTTCGCTTCAATAAAGTAGGATGAATGGGTTCGAACGGCCGGATTCCGGACTTATATATGTGCTCCGAGATCAAACGGCGTCTGCTGGTAGACGTAGTAGTTCAGCCAGTTGGAGTACAGCAGGTTGGCATGCGCCCTCCAGGTGGACAGAGGCTTGCGGGACGGATCGTCGCCGGGATAATAGTTGACCGGCAGGGCGATCTCCATGCCTTTGGCGACGTCGCGGTCGTATTCGTACTTGAGCGTCTCCGGATCGTATTCGGAATGGCCGGTGACGAAAATCTGGCGCCCGTCCTTGGAAGCGACGAGGTATACGCCGGCATCCGGCGATTCCGACAGGATGTCGAGATCGGCGATGCCCTCGATATCCTCGCGGCGGACCTCCGTGTGGCGCGACTGCGGCACGAAGAACAGCTCGTCGAAGCCGCGCAGCAGGTTGACGCCGCGCTTCTCCACCGTGTGCGGAAACACGCCGAAGATCTTCCGGTCCAGATCGTACTTGGGCACGCCGTAATGATGGTACAGGCCGGCCTGGGAGGCCCAACAGATATGGAAAGTCGAAGTCACGTGGCTGCGGCTCCAGTCCATGATGTCCTTGAGCTCTTCCCAGTAGTTCACATCCTCGAATGCCATCTGCTCCACCGGAGCGCCGGTGATGACCATGCCGTCGAAATAGAGATGGGCGATCTCGTCGAACGTCTTGTAGAACGATTGCAGATGGTCCGACGACGTATTCTTGGACGTATGCGTGCGCGGATGCAGCAGGACGGCCTCCACCTGCAGCGGCGTATTGCCGATGAGGCGGAGCAGCTGCGTCTCCGTCGTTTCCTTGTTCGGCATCAGGTTGAGGATTGCGATCCGCAGCGGGCGGATATCCTGATGGTAGGCGACGCTTTCGTCCATGACGAATATATTCTCTTCCGCCAGAACCTCCTTGGCGGGCAAATGGTCGGGTACTTTGATCGGCATGCCTGTCACTCCTTTTTCATGAATTGGACGGTATCGCAGGGGTCGGGGCCACAGGCGCCGCTGCATGCAAAAAGACCCCTTCTCGCGCTTGAGAAAGGGTCGCAGGGTCGTATCGACGGAAACACATGCGCCTCTCTCATCTCCCAGACACGCCGCTGCCGCACGCGCATCCGCATCCGCAAGAATTAGCACCGTGCGTTCGCACGCCGGTTGCCGGGCTTCATCGGGCTGGTCCCTCCGCCTACTCTTGATAAGAAAGTATCGATATTCAATTTGGCCATTCGGCTTCTGTACCTACAATACTGGATACCTGGGCGGGCCGTCAAGAAGCGAATTGCATCCAGCAGCGCCGCTCCAAAATATTTCCCATTGCTAAAACCGGCAGAAACGGATAAAATCAACGAAGTTTTGTCCGCTTGCACCCGTACGGCGGCTATAGCTGCCAGGCAAGCGGAATGTCGCGGCGACAAGGGCGGAATGGAGCCTGTCTGCCGTTTTCCTTCACGAACAAATCGAGAAAAAGGGGCGTCATGAATTTGAAGCGTGAAATCGGAGTATTGGAAAGGCCGCCGCTCGGCCCGGGCCTTCTCCTCAGCCTGCAGCATCTGTTCGCCATGTTCGGATCAACCGTGCTTGTGCCCAACCTGCTTGGTGTAAACCCGGCAATCTGCCTGCTCATGAACGGCATCGGCACCTTGTTCTACATCCTCCTGACCAAAGGCCGCATCCCGGCTTACCTCGGCTCCAGCTTCGCCTTCATCGGACCGGCAATGGGGGTCATCACCGCCCATGCTTCCGGCGGAGGCTACGCGGCAGCGCTCGGCGGCTTCATCGTAGCGGGCATCGTCTTTTCGATCGTCGCCCTCATCGTGCAGGCGGCGGGCACGGGATGGATCCATGTCGTCTTTCCGCCGGCGGCGATGGGCGCCATTGTCGCCGTCATCGGGCTTGAGCTCGTACCCGTCGCCGCGCGCATGGCCGGCTGGATCGCCCCGGACGCGGCGACGGCGGCCTCTTGGACTCCCGATACGAAAGTCATCGCCCTATCCGTCATCACGCTTCTCGTCACCGTCCTCGGCTCCGTCCTCTTCCGCGGCTTCCTGAAGATCATTCCGATTCTGATCGGCATCGTCACCGGTTATGTCGTCGCTTATTGCATGGGAATGACGGGCGAAGCGGCCAAAAAAATCGCAGCAGCCGACTGGTTCCAGCTTCCGCATGTGACGACTCCGGTGCTGGACTGGAACGCAATCGCCATCATCCTGCCGGCTGCCTTCGTCGTCATCGCCGAGCATGTCGGCCATCTCGTCGTCACCGGCAACATCGTGAAGAAGGACCTGTCCAAGGATCCCGGCCTGCACCGCTCGCTGCTCGGCAACGGCCTCAGCACGATCGTATCGGGCTTCGTCGGAGCGACGCCGAACACGACCTACGGCGAGAACATCGGCGTGCTCGCCATCACCCGCGTCTACAGCACCTTTGTCATCGGCGGCGCGGCAGCCATCGCCATCCTGCTCTCCTTCCTCGGCAAGTTCTCGGAGCTCATCGCCAACATTCCGCCGGCGGTCATGGGCGGCGTCTCCCTGCTGCTGTTCGGAGTCATCGCGGCTTCCGGACTGCGCATCCTGATCGAGGAGAAGGTCGATTACAGCCGGCCGTCGAACCTGTTCCTGACGACAGTCGTGCTTGTGACCGGCCTCAGCGGCGTGACGCTCAAGTTCGGCGACTTCTCCATCTCCGGCATGGCTTTGGCAACCGTCGTAGCGGTCGTGTTCAGCCTGCTGTTCAAGCTGTTCGAAGTGACCGGCCTCTCCAACGAAAAGGATGGGGCGGAAGGGCACTAATCGTATCTTTTTCAAGGATGGAAAGAGTTTCCGCGGCTGTTTATCAGCCTTGGAAGCTCTTTTTTTGCTTTCCGGCCGAGGCGGCTTTTCCGCCGCCATCTCCGATTTCCATCTGATTAATCGACCGATTTAGCCGGTATCCCGCCCCTTGCTGGGCACCTTAAAATGTAAGTGCTTACATTTTAAATCGGACAAGGGAGGTCTATCGTGTTCAAATCCATCTGCATCACCCTGCTCGCAGCCGCTCTATCGCTGCCTGCCCAATTGCCGGCCGCCGCCGCGGCTGCGGATGAGGCTCCTCAAGCCTCGAGCGAAGCCTACAGCTGGGGACGGGCTGCTGTCGTCGGCGGAGGGTTCATTCCCGGCATCGTCTACAGCAAGGCCGAGCAGGGGCTTGCCTACGTCCGGACGGACATGGGCGGCGCCTACCGGCGGGACGCCTCCACGGGCGGCGTCTGGAAGCAGCTGCTGGAGGGAGTCGGCATGGAGGAATGGAATCTGCTCGGCGTGGAAAGCATCGCTCCCGACCCGTCCGATCCGGACCGGGTCTATGCCGCGCTAGGCACCTACACCAATGACTGGACCGACATGAACGGCTACATCTACCGCTCCTCCGACCGGGGGGACAGCTGGCAGCGGACGGAGCTTCCCTTCAAGCTGGGAGGCAATATGCCGGGCCGCTCCATGGGCGAGCGGCTGGCCGTCGATCCCAACGACGGGAACATCCTGTACCTCGGCGCGCGCAGCGGCTACGGGCTGTGGAAAAGCACCGATGCCGGGGCCACCTGGAGCCGGGCATCATCCTTCACCGCCATCGGCTCGGCTGCCGACGATTATATGAAGGATCCCATCGGCGTCGTCTGGGTGACCTTCGACCCTTCGTCCGGAACGAAGGGGAGCGCGACCCCGGTCATCTATGCAGGGACGGCCGACCGGGACGCCGGCATCTATCGCAGCCGGGATGCCGGAGCGACATGGGAAGCCGTGCCGGGCCAGCCCGGCCAGGGCTTCCTGCCGCATCACGGCGTCCTCTCGTCCGACGGCCGGCTCTACGTGACCTACGCCAAGGATATCGGTCCTTATAACGGCGGCGAAGGCTCGGTATGGGTTCTCGATACGGGTTCCGGACAATGGAGCGACATCAGCCCGGAAGGCGCCGGAAGCACCTCCAGCCCGTACGGCGGCCTCGCCGTCGACGCCAGCCGTCCCGGCACCGTCATGGTTGCGACGATGAACAAATGGTGGCCGGACGAGCAGATCTACCGCAGCCTCGACGGAGGCCGGACATGGAAGCCGTTCTGGACGTACGGGAATTACCCGGAGCGGAACAACAGCTATGAGCTGGACTACTCCCTTTCCCCTTGGCTGGATTGGGGGGTGAAGGACAAGCCCTTGCCCGAAGCTTCGCCCAAGCTGGGCTGGATGATCGGCAGCCTGGAGATCGATCCGTTCGACTCCGGCTCGATTCTGTACGGAACGGGAGCGACGCTGTACGGCGCTGCCGACGTGACCGCGCTCGACCAGCCTCTTACGGCGGGAGGCAGCGTCTACGGGCCCGTGCATCTGTCCGTCCAGGCGGGCGGCATCGAGGAGACATCCGTGCTGGGGCTCATCAGCCCGCCGGCAGGAGCTCCTCTGCTCAGCGCGATGGGCGATATCGGAGGCTTCCGCCATGCCGATCTGTCCAAAGCCCCCGAGATGATTACAAATCCTTATATCGGAACAAGCACGGATCTGGACTATGCCGAGCTTGACCCCGATTTCATCGTGCGGGTCGGCAATGTTTCCGGTTCGGATCTCGGCATCGGGGTATCCCGCGACAACGGCGCCACCTGGAAGCCCGGCACGAATCCATGGGGCAGCGGCCTTTCCGTGAACGGCGGTTATGTGGCGGCTTCCGCCGACGGACGCTCCATCCTCTGGAGTCCGGAAGGGCAGCCTATCAGCCGGTCCTCCGATGACGGACAGACCTGGCAGCCGTCGACGGGCATTCCGGCCGGCGCAGCCGTCAGCTCCGACCGCGTCGATCCGGACAAGTTCTACGGCTTCAGCGATGGCTTCTTCTACACGAGCACCGATGGCGGAGCGACCTTCCGGCAGGAGGCGAGCGGGCTTCCGAAGCGGATCACCAGCAAATTCAAGGCCGTTCCGGGTGTTGAAGGCGATATTTGGCTTGCCGCGGCAGCGGACAATAAAAATCCCGGGGACGCCTTCGGCCTGTACCGCTCCACGGATTCCGGAGCCAGCTTCCGGCAGGTTCAAGGCGTCGGGGAGTCGGCTTCGATCGGCTTCGGCAAAGCCGCTCCCGGACAGCCTTACATGACGGTGTACAGTTATGCGAAGATCGGCGGCCAATGGGGCATCTACCGCTCCGATGACGCAGGCGGCCGCTGGACGCGGATCAATGACGACGCCCATCAGTTCGGCGCCGCCAACCGGACGATTACCGGGGATCCGAGGGTGTACGGCCGCGTATATGTCGGAACCAACGGCCTCGGCATCGTGGTCGGGGAAAGGCAGGCCGGGGAGCCGAATCCGGGCACGCAGCCTTCGCCAAGCGTTGATCCGGCTCCGAGTACGGAACCTTCGCCGAGCGCCGATCCGACTCCGAGTACGGAACCTTCGCCAAGCGCCGATCCGACTCCGAGTACGGAGCCTACTGCGACGCCGGCTCCCGGACCGGCTTGGACGCCGAATCCGACTCCGGGCGCTTCGCCTGCCCCATCGGCGGTTCCTGCGCCGTCATC
>NZ_CBRA020000228.1:0-3622 GCF_000469945.2 Paenibacillus sp. P22
CCGGCGGGACAGCGCGAAGTCCGGCTCGAAGCCTTCCTGGACGGGCGCAGCATGACCATCGCCGTCTCCAACCGCTGCCGGGCCGGAACGGATCTGGCGATCCTTCAAAAAATGTTCCGGGCGGGATACAGCACCAAGCCGTCCGGCTCGGGCCATTCCGGACTCGGGCTTTCCATCGTGGCGGAGCGCGCCAGGCACTACAAGGGATCCGCCTCCGCCCGGCTTGACGGCTCGATCCTCTGCGTCAGCGTCGTTCTGCCCTGCGCTCCCGTGCTGTCCGGCGGCGGAGAGGCCCCGGCAGGAACGGGCCGGGCAGAGATGGACCGAACAGGAGCAGGGACCGAAACGGTCCGAGGGACCCGATGAAACGGAAGGAATTTCCTCCCGGCTCAGACGCCAAAAAAAGACCGGATGCAGAAAGAGCTGGCTCCAGCTCCTGCATCCGGTCTTTTTCCCGTCCTCCGAAGATTGCCGCCTCTCAGCCGCGGTAGCGGCGTTCCGGCTTCTTCTCCGGCAGCTTGCGGTTGTGCATCGCCCGCTGCCGCCGTATGGCGGCTACGCGCCTGCGTTCCCGCTCGCGGTCGCTGAGCAGGACGCGCAGGTTGGCCGCGATGACGAGCAGAGCCAGCGCCGACCACAACACCCCGAACACCGTGGCGAAGCTCCACGGGCTGCCGAGCTCCAGGCGCGGCAGCGCATAGAGGAGCATGCCGAGCGCCGCGAGCAGGTAGATTCCATGCTTCCATTTGCCGGAATTCATCCGCAATCCTTCCCCCCAACTCTCCTAGTAGGCTGCTTGTCTGTCTTAGCCTATGCGGACGAGCGGGCGAACATGCCCTCCAGGGAAAGAATGGGATCCGTTAAGGAAGCAGCACGGATTGCATGGAGCTGCCGATGATCCGGTTCACGTCCTCATACACGACGCCAAGGCGCTTCTCGGCCTCGAAGTAGTCCTGAACGAGCGGATTGAGGCTCAGCAGCTCGTACAGCTTGCCGAGGCCGTCCAGCTCTTCGGCGGACGGCTCCTCGCCGCCCATCATGCGCTGCTGCAGCTCGAGCTGGCGCCGCTGGAAGTCGGCCAGCATCCGCCGGGCATCCGGATCCCGGTCCGCCGCCGCGCGGGCCTCCATGACCTGCTTGGCCTCCAGACTGCCCTGCAGAGCCTGGGCCAGCTCGTAAGCACGATCATATACGTTCATGGCTTCATCTCCCTCGTGTTTCCTGCGCCCATCATACCATCATGGAAGAGCCGCTGGCAAAAAAGCATGGCGCCTGCAGGCGGACCGCCTGCTGCGCGCGCGGATGAAATTGGGGGACAGAGGCAGGTGCATGGCACATCGATACGTGCCGGCGGCCGGAGTCGCCACGAGCTCGTTCGTTTCTCCGGAACGATTCCGCGCCCTTCGCTTCTTTTTCACCGGCCCCTGCCCCGCATCCCTCACAGCATGTCCCATGCGGGCGGGAATGATCGCCTCCGCGCTCCGGGCATCCGCCCAATCCGGCCAAAACGCCCCGTCCTTATTGGCGGCGCCTATCACCAAGGTATAGATGTCCTCATATGATGAATTAATCCGTTTCATTCACCTATACCCATCCGACCGCCAACCCGCACTACCCTTCGCTCTGGAAGGAGATTCGTCGATGCTTAAATCCAAAATCACCGTCCAGGTGCCGCAGGCAGGCACCTTGGCCGAGGATACCATCCTGCTGGGCGATGCTTATGTCAAGCAATACAAACTGTCGCTCGGCCACCCCGTCACCTTGAAGTTCGGGTCGTTCCGGACTACGGTGCGCATCTCATCCGGAGGCAAAGGCGACGTCATGAAAATCGGCGCCTCGCTGGCACGCCAAATGGGCATACCGGGAGGAGCCGTCCTGCGATCGAGCTACAAGCAGAGCTCAAGCACTTTGTCGCTCGGGCCTCTGATCGGCGTCCTCATCAGCCGGGATTATCCGCAGCAGACGGACCGGCCGTTCGGGGCGATCACGATGTTCTGCCGGGAGCTGGTGGATGCCTGCGCCGCTCAAGGCGCCTCCGTCTACTTCCTGACTCCCGATGCGGCGGTATCGGGCTCGCGCATCGAGGGGTGGATCTACAACGGCGGCTGGCGGAAAACGAGCATGCCCGTACCGGATGTGGTCAACAACCGGCTTACCGCGCGCAAGCTGGAGAACCGCCCTTCGGTTCAGCAGTTTTTCAAAGAAGCGAAATCACGATATGGAACTCAAGTATTCAACGAGAAATTTCTGGATAAAAACGAGGTGTTCGGCGCTCTCGGCCACGAAAGCAGCCTTGCCAAGTACCTCCCGGATTCCAGGCTGCTGCGCAGCTACGCCGATCTCAAGTCGATGGCGGCGCGGCATCCCGTCCTGTTCCTCAAGCCCGAGCGCGGAAGCCTCGGCAAAGGGATCATCCGGGTAAGCAAGCTCGAGGGCGAAAGCGTGCTGGCCACCTATACGGCGCCGGCCGGCATCCGCCGCCAATCGTATCCCAGCCTGGCTAAGCTGTATTCCTCGCTGGGCGGCAAGCTGAAAACCGTGCGCTACCAGCTGCAGCAGGGGCTCACCCTGATCGATATAGGCAAGCGGCCCGTCGACTTCCGGGCGCTCGTGCAGAAAAACCATAGCGGCAGCTGGGCGCTGACTTCCATCGTTGCCCGTACGGCGGGCAGCAATCACTTCGTCTCGAACCTCGCCCGCGGCGGAACGCTCAGCCGGGTCAAGGAAGCGGTGGCGCGCAGCAATCTGGCTCCCGGCTACAAGGCCGGCGCCGGCGCCAAGCTGCAAAGAGCCGCGCTCGATATCGCGCAAGGCATCGACGCCCGGATACCGGCGCACTTCGGCGAGCTGGGCATCGATCTGGCCCTCGATACAGGGGGCAGGGTATGGCTGCTGGAGGTCAACTCCAAGCCTTCCAAGAACGACAACACGCCGCTGAACGAAGGCAAGATTCGTCCTTCGGTACGCAACATGATCCAGTATTCCCGCTATCTGGCGGGATTCTGACGGGATAAAGGGGGCGGTCCATATGAGAGGCAACCGAAGCAGCGTCGGCGTCCTGGTATCGGATATCCATGAAGGAGAGGACGGCCGGGAGCAGCGCAGGACGTTTCCGGAAGACAGCTTTCTCGCCGCCCTCAGCAGCCGGGCCGAAGAGCTCGGAGTGGATCTGTACGTGTTCACTCCGGGAAGCCTGGATCCGGACAGCGGCATTCTTACGGGCTACGTAAGGGAGAGCAGCGGCTGGTCCGAAAAGGAAGTCCCCTGGCCTGCTGTCATTTACGATCGCTGCGGCCCTCTCGTCTCCGGCCGCATCCGCCCTTACAGGGATACTTTGAGCCGGCTGGCCGCCCTGCAGCCCCATGTCGTCCTGAACGGCTGGCTGCCCGGCAAATCCGCCCAGTACGACGCTCTTCGCCGCAGCGGCGCCGAGCTCGCCGAGCTCGTGCCTCCAAGCCGTCCGCTGGCCGGCAGGCAGGCGTTATGCGAGACAGCCGAGAGCTACGGCTCCCTCTTCCTCAAGCCGGATGGAGGCATGCAAGGCCGCGGCGTCATCAGTGCGGCCCCCGCAGCCGAAGGCGGCTGGCTCGTTCGAGGCCGGGACGGCGGCAGCCGGCCCTTC
>NZ_CBRA020000229.1:0-4373 GCF_000469945.2 Paenibacillus sp. P22
TCTGGATAATTCCAAGACTTCCCATGCAGTGACAGAAGCGCAATCACGGCCGACGSRGCGGCCTCCGCCTTGGGAAGCGCCAGCCGGGCATCCTCTTCGTCGAACAGCATCTGGCGCTGCAGATTGCTGAATTCCACGTAGTCGCGGTCGGCAAGCCGCAGCTCGCCTACCCCGGCCCGGGCCATATGCTGCGCCAGCGAAGCTCCGAGCGAGCCGGTACCGGCGACAAGCACGACGGCCTGGCCGATCCGCCGCTGTCCTTTCCAGCCAATGGGAGCAAAGCGGATTTGCCGGGAATACCGTTCCTGAATGGCTTCTTGCGCCTCGGATCGGCTTGTTGCCGCCTGCTCAAGCATAGATGCTGCCGCCTCCGGCCTTGAACGCCTCCGCCTGCTCCTTCATGCCCGCCTCGATTGCCTCCGCCGTGTCCAGCCCTTCCCTCTCCGCGTAATCCCGAATGTCCTGCGTGATCCTCATGCTGCAGAACTTCGGCCCGCACATGGAGCAGAAATGCGCGCTCTTGGCGCCTTCCGCAGGGAGCGTCTCGTCGTGGTAGCTCATCGCCCGCTCGGGATCGAGCGACAGATGGAACTGGTCGCGCCAGCGGAATTCGAATCTGGCCTTGGACAGAGCATCGTCGCGCTTTCGCGCCTGCGGATGGCCCTTGGCGAGATCGGCGGCGTGGGCGGCGATCTTGTACGTAATGACGCCTTCCTTCACATCCTCCCGGTTCGGCAGCCCCAGATGCTCCTTGGGCGTCACATAACAGAGCATCGCCGTGCCGAACCAGCCGATCATCGCCGCCCCGATCGCGCTTGTGATATGGTCGTAGCCCGGCGCAATGTCCGTCGTGAGCGGACCAAGCGTGTAGAAGGGAGCCTCGTCGCAGACCGCGAGCTGACGGTCCATATTTTCCTTGATCAGATGCATCGGAACATGGCCCGGACCTTCGATCATGACCTGCACGTCATGCTTCCAGGCAATCTTGGTCAGCTCGCCGAGCGTGTCCAGCTCCGCGAACTGCGCCTCGTCGTTGGCGTCCGCGATCGATCCCGGCCTCAGCCCGTCGCCGAGCGAGAAGGTCACGTCGTAAGCTTTCATGATTTCGCAGATATCTTCGAAATGCGTGTACAGGAAGTTCTCCCTATGGTGGGCGAGGCACCAGGCCGCCATGATGGAGCCTCCCCGGCTGACGATGCCCGTAACGCGCTTCGCAGTCAGCGGCACATAACGGAGCAGCACTCCGGCATGGATGGTGAAATAATCGACTCCCTGCTCGGCCTGCTCGATCAGCGTATCGCGGAACACCTCCCAGCTGAGGTCCTCCGCTTTGCCGTTCACCTTCTCCAGCGCCTGATAGATCGGCACGGTCCCGACCGGAACCGGGGAGTTGCGGATGATCCATTCCCTCGTCGTATGGATGTTCTTGCCGGTGGACAGATCCATGATCGTATCGGCTCCCCAGCGGGTCGCCCACGTCATCTTCTCCACCTCCTCCTCGATCGAGGAGGTCACGGCGGAGTTGCCGATGTTGGCGTTGATCTTCACGTGGAAATGCCGCCCGATGATCATCGGCTCGCTCTCGGGATGGTTGACGTTGGCCGGAATGACCGCTCTTCCCGCCGCGACCTCGGAACGTACGAACTCCGCCTCCATCCCTTCCCTCAGGGCGATGAACTCCATCTCGGGAGTCACGATGCCCTGCCTTGCGTAATGCAATTGGGTGATGTTGCCCCCTGCGAGAGCTCTCAGCGGCAGCCTGCCGGATGGCGGGAAAATTTCCGCTCCCCTCTCGGCGGCTTTGCCTGCGTCGGAGAAGCCATTGTCCTCGGGACGGATGATGCGGCCCTCGTATGGCTCCGTATCTGCCCGCTCCGAGATCCAGCCTCTTCGCATGGGCGGCAAGCCTCTCGCGGCATCCGCCTCGTAATCGGTGTCGGTATAAGGGCCGCTTGCGTCATAGATTCGCAGAGGCTCATTGGGGATGGAAACTCCCCGCACCTCGCTGTCCGACAGCGCGATTTCCCTCATCGGAACCATGATATCCTCCCGGCTTCCCTGCATGTAGACTTTGCGGCTGCCCGGCAGCAGCTCGGTATGTATGGCCATGGATAATCAAAAGCCCCCTTAACGGATTTTGATATCCGCCAGGGGGCTGCACGCTTGGAAATGCCGGTTCATGCCTTTCGTTCCCGATGGTCTGCGCGAAAAACGCAGGCTGTCCGGGACACTCTACTCGTCGCATTCGCCTTCATCGGCAGATTGCGGCTAGCAGATTGGGTGCATCTGATTCTCCGCCGCTTTCCGCCGGAGGACGGCAAAAAGCCGCCTCCGGTCTGGAAGCGGCGAAAAGAGGCACAAGCCAAATAAAAGGCATGTTCGACCACTTTCCTACGCTGGCATGACCCAGATCAGGTTCGAAGGGACCAAAGCTTGCGCTTTATCTCAGCCCGTACAGGCGCCCCTAGTGGATATCTTGGTATGACTATAAGTCGGGATGGGGGAAGTTGTCAACTAGGTCCCACTTAGAAACCCTGAAAGGCATGAAGCCAATCAAGGTTCTAAAATTAAATTTCTATCATTTCCCATAATTCAAAAATTGTTTTTCCATCTATTCGAGCATTTTTAAACAATTCTTCTGCGGTTAGAAACGATTGTGTAAAAGAGTTCTTCCCTTTAGTTAAATAGAGACCTTCTTTATTTCTACTAATCCAGAACTCATCACCTAGATAATAGAATTGAAACTCTTCACCCCATCCTACACGTTGGACTAGTTCTGTGTATCCCACTTTCTATTCCCCCTTTTAATTTCTAAATGGATTTCCATCTTTATCATACGTCCAAGTATGCTCATGTGGTGCTTCAGGGTGGGTTTTAGTGTTATTATGATGGGTATAATCTACATCTCTGATAGCTCTACCATTTGCTCCATACCATCTTCTTGTTAATAACTCACCCGTTTTTCGGTCAATAATATCGATACTAGAATTAGGTTTACCAATATAACCGGGATTTGAGGTAGTAGTGGTATGAGTGTAATAAGGGCTGACATCTAATATTTTTCCTTATTAGATGTTACTATTTGCTTTGTACCATTTCCTGTAATCCGTGCAATACCACTTTTAATCAAAGCACTTGCTTTGCATACTCTCGGATTTGTTCGATCGAGCCATTGACGGAAGTAGACTAGCGATTTCGGGTAGGCTTCAATCCTCAGCGTGTTCCTCTGTGTTCTTGGGGCAAAAATCAACTTGTAGGAGATATGCAGGAAGTGTTCTCCCGTATTGATTCTGATGCGGTATTGGAATCCTCTTTCTCCCACCGTCATCCTGAGCCCGTAGAAGTGACAGATACGCTTGTGAAGCTCATTGAAGAAATCCCAATTAACGCCTGTAAAGTCGATGACAATACGGTCAATGGATACAGTGACCCCTTTCATGTGCCGCCCCCTCCCGAATTTTTTGATGAATTTCGGGCTTAATAAGAGGGGAGATGGCTAGGCATTAACACATGACCTTCCCGTTGTAGAATGCCAGTTACGTCCTGACATTATAAAAGTCGGGCTATCCCTCCGATTAGTTGCGATGACTTTTCAATGGATTGCCTTCTCAATTTCTATATCGAGATAGTTGAGAAGAAATTTGAAAAAAACGAAGAAAACGAAGATAACAAAAAACAGGTCAATCATGGTGGTAACTGACCATAATCGATCTGTTGATGTATTGGTATAGCGTTATTTATGGTATAAAAGTACAGCATTTGTGTGCGTACAAACAAGATAGAAAAATCTTTATTCGGGTATTACATGCGTTAGATGTGTTATTGGTTGAATGTTGAGTTCATTCGGCACTGGGTAGCCCCGCCAAAGAAAAGCGGCTCTCTCCATCAGAAGAAGGCCGCCTGAAACTTGCTATTCATTAAATTCGTCTATCTCTTTCTTTCGCTTCAAAAAAATACGTACCGCTTCATCTTCACGCTCAATAAGGTCATCGTGATGTGAATCAATAGCTACAAGTTCTTTGTACCCCCAAATGGCACTAATACTGTTTTCATTCCCGTAAAATTGAAAGTACCACTCTAAAGGGAGTAACGTATCCGTTACCTCAAATAATTCGGCAGGATACCAAGATGGGAGGTTTTCAAAAGTCCCAAGCAACAAGTAACTTAATACCCCTTTATAAATGTGTTGTCCGTAGACAGTATATTGCTCGTCAATCTTTACAGAGTACCTTGTTTGGTCAGAGTTTCCCAGTTCTTTAGTTTTTATTGATAGCTTATCGCCTGTATTTGCGATACACCTGACTTTCATATAATCACCTCGTTATTTAATCTTAAAATCATCTATTTCACCAGTTTTCGTATTATACGTATAG